>JAYWCY010000406.1:0-10781 GCA_043780175.1 Chitinophagales bacterium | reverse complement strand
GTACGAACACTGTCTTCACCAAGGTGCTGTTGCACTTCTAACACCAACTTGGTACCATCTTCTTTGGTTAATTCCAAAGCGTTATAAATATCGGGCAATGCATTGTCGTTTGCAAAATGCACATCCACTACCGCACCAATAATTTGTTTGATTTTACCTACCGACGCCATAATATAGTAAGGTTTTTAAATTGGCTGCAAATGTAAGGGTATGGGGTTAAAATGCCAATATCAAAAATTGGTATTTCTTTGTTACCCAACTTTTGTACTACTATTTTACACCCGTTGCGTCGCACACTTGTACATTTTTAGCTATATTCGGCTGTTAACTAAGCATAGGTTTACCCACAAAAAAGGCCGAAACTAAAAGTTTCGGCCTAAATAACTTATTGAATTAAATAAGCATTAATACTTATTTATGGCATAATAATCATTGATTTTGGTGTAATATCAACTAACTCTAATGCAAAAGTTAAATCTTTACCAGCTAAAGGATGGTTGGCATCTAATACAACTGCATCTTCTTTTACTTCAACAATAGTTACAGGAAATTGCTGACCTTCATTATTACTCATACTTAATTGCATACCCACTTCAGGTATCATATCTGGTGGAAACTGTGTTTTAGGAAAATCTAAAATCATGTCTGCCTGTACAGCACCATAAGCTTGGTCTGCAGGAATAGTTACGGTTCTTTTTTCGCCAACAGCCATCCCTGTTACGCCTTCATCAAAACCAGCTATTACCATACCGCTACCTACTTCAAACTCAAGTGGTTCACGACCCGTAGAAGAATCGAAAATTGAACCATCGCTTAATGTACCATGATAATGCACTTTTACAGTATCACCTTTTTTTACTTGTGCCATTTGTTGTTTTTATATGTATAAAATGATTTTGAACAAACATATTGCTGTGTAAATCGTTCGTTCAAAAAACGAAAATACAGCCCAACGCTTTTCATCACAACTAATTTATTTAATTTCCAACTTTCAAAACTACCGTATGAGCTATTTTACAACCTTTATTTTCAGCATTTTTATTAGCATCACCCTTTTTACGCAGCCAAAAAAAATAGTTGTTAATAAGCCTGCTAACAAACATATCTTACCAGCAGCAACTATTATGGCAGATTATTTACCGCTGCTTAAAGGCAAGCGTGTAGGTATTTTTGCCAATCATACAGCCACCGTAGGCAATATGCACTTAGTAGATACGTTACAGAAACTTGGCATTACAATTACTAAAGCCTTTGGGCCAGAACATGGTTTTAGAGGCACAGCCGATGCAGGGCAAAAAGTAGACAACTATATAGATTCTGCTACGGGCATTCCTGTTATTTCGTTGTATGGAAAAAAACGTAAACCTACTGCACTAGATCTTGTAGATGTAGATGTGATGCTGTTTGATATTCAAGATGTGGGCACTCGCTTTTATACGTTTATTTCATCATTACAAGAATTTATAGAAAGTGCTATTGAATTTGACAAACCACTCATTATTCTGGACCGCCCAAATCCCAATGGCTTTTATGTGGATGGCCCAGTGTTAGATTCTAATTATAAGAGCTTTGTAGGTATGCAACCAATACCCACTGTGTATGGCATGACTATAGGTGAATATGCTAAAATGTTAATTGGAGAGAAAATGTTGGATTGGAAATATATTCGCGAGCAAGACCATATTAATTCTTTAGTCGAAATTTTAGGTTTTGAAAAAGAACATACCAATTTTAAATTAACCGTCATTACATGCAAAAACTACACGCATAAAAGTAAGTATGTGTTGCCTATAAAACCATCCCCAAATTTGCCTGATATGGCCAGTGTTTATTGGTACGCCAGCACGTGCTTGTTTGAAGGCACTTCTTTAAGTGAAGGCAGAGGCACAGAACATCCTTTCTGCATATTTGGTCACCCAAGTTTACCTGATACATTATTCGGTTTTATACCAATGGCTACAGCAGGTGCAAGCAGCCCCAAATTAAATGGCAGCAAGTGTTACGGCTGGAATTTGTATGGCATCAATGAGCAAGTACTACATCAAATTGATAACAAAATTCAATTAAAATATTTGCTGAGAGCTTACCAATTATTTCCTACAAAAGACAGCTTTTTTATACAAGCAAAAAGCAAAAAGCCCATTGATAATTTTTTTAATAAATTGGCTGGTAATAGCGAGTTAATGGCACAAATAAAAGCTGGAAAATCAGAAACTGAAATTAGAAAAAGTTGGCAACCAAAGCTACAAGCCTTTAAAAAAATTAGAAAGAAATATTTACTATATGAGGATTTTGAGTAACCGAAAATCTCACCACATAGGCACATAGACACAGTAGTTAATCCCCAGTATTTAGATTGACAGTTCGCAATAGTTTTATATTCATGAGAAAGCCCTATTGTGTCTATGTGCCTACATGGTAAGAAAACTAGCATTCACTTAACCCAACAGAGATATTAATAGCTAGGCCGCCATCAGAAGTTTCCTTGTATTTACTATTCATATCCAGTGCGGTTTCCCACATGGTTTTTATCACTTTATCTAGGCTTACTCTTGCATAGTCCGGCATACTTTGCAATGCCAATTGCGATGCTGTAATAGCCTTAATAGCACCCATCGTATTACGTTCTATGCAAGGTACTTGTACCAAGCCGCCAATTGGGTCGCAGGTTAATCCTAAATGGTGTTCCATAGCAATTTCTGCCGCCATTAATGCTTGCTTTTGCGTACCACCAAGGCTTTCAGTAAGTGCTGCAGCAGCCATAGCAGATGACACCCCAATCTCAGCCTGGCATCCACCCATAGCCGCAGATATAGTTGCCCCTTTTTTAAAAATGCTGCCCACTTCAGACGCAGTTAACAAAAACTTGATAATCTTATCCTCACTATTTCCGTCGCAAAAGGCAATATAGTATTGCAACACCGCAGGAATCACGCCAGCAGCCCCATTTGTAGGTGCAGTAACTACCCTACCAAAGCTGGCGTTTTCTTCATTTACCGCAAGGGCAAAACAACTTACCCAATCTAATACGTTCTTAAAATTCTGACCACTTTGTTTAATTACTAAAAGCCAATCTTGATAGTTATTGTAAGCACTTAAACCAGCGGTTAATTTTTTATTCAATGCATAAGCCCTACGTTGCACTTGCAAGCCGCCAGGTAATTCGCCTTGTGTGTGGCAACCTCTGTAAATACAATCTTTCATAGCTTGCCATATTTGCAATACACCCTTTCTTGTATCAGCCTCACTACGCCAAGCATTTTCATTTTCAATTACTACATCGCTAATACTTAACCCCTTCATACACCAGTGTAATAAATCTTCTGAGGTATTAATAGGAAAAGGCAAATCAACACATTGTTTGCTATTAGCTATTTCGCCTTCCATTACCACAAAACCACCACCAATTGAATAATAGGTTTGGCTAAATTGATTGCCATTTTTAAGTGTGATTAAAAACGTCATCCCATTTGGGTGAAATGGTAAAGATTCGTTGAATAAAAACTGTACATTGGTAGCTGGGTCAAAAGCAATCATGGTTTCGCTACCAAGCAACAACTGCTTAGAAACTTTGATATGATTGAGTTTGGCTGTAATACTATTTACATCAATAGTTACAGGATCCTCGTTAGATAAACCTAAAATAATAGCCATATCGGTACCATGCCCTTTACCAGTTTTGGCTAATGAGCCATATAATAATACAGTAATAGATACAACTTCTGCCAAACCAAATTCAACTTTTAAGCTACCTACACATCGCATTGCAGCCCGCCAAGGACCAAGTGTATGCGAACTGCTAGGCCCAACACCTATTTTAAACATATCAAATACAGAAATGGCTTCGTGTGGCATGGGATGAGTTAGGAATTAAAATTATGAATTATGAGTTGCAAGATAGTGTATGCAAAATGTAAGATCATATTTACATGTCGTTTAACTAACAAAAAACAAACTTATTTACGCAGTATTCTTTTCCTCTAATTCCTCAATAATCCTCTTCGCATTTGCCAAAGGGATAGAATTATTTTTTTCTACTAATTTCTTAGCTGTCCAATGTTCTAACCTGTGATGCAAAGGCTCAATTTATGCAGCAGTAGCAACTAACAATATGTATAGAGAACTATCATAAGTAATGGCAAATATTCCCTTATCTAAAAGTTATCAGTTTATATCATCCTCACCATTAATCAACTGGTAAAGGCTGCATGGCATCACCGAAAATATAGTGATTAAACCAAATCCAGTTGTGCCAAATAGCTGCCAATCGTTCTTTAGGTTTTGTAATTCCATGCCCAAATCCTTTATAGACAATCAGTTTAGAGGGCACATGATTGTCTAACAAACCTCTATATAATTCAAACGCATTCGAAATAGGTACGCGTTTATCCAATTCGCCATGCTGAATTAATGTTGGGGTTGTTGCTTTTATAATATTGGTAATAGGTGATGTTTTTTGATACAGAGCTTGATTAGACCAAGGTGTAGCTTTTAGATATTGTCTAGCAAATGGGGTAATATCAGTACTTACATAATAGGTCATCCAGTCTGAAATACCTGCACCTACACTGATGGCTTTAAACACATTGGTATTGGTGGTCAAAAATGCAGAAATATACCCACCTTGGCTCCAGCCCATGCAGCCCATTTTTGTGGTATCAACAAAGCCTTGTGTTATTAAATGATCCACACCACTCATCACATCCCACATGTCACCAACGCCTAAATTATTGACATTCAAAGCGCGAAATTTTTCACCATAGCCTGCACTACCCCTATAATTCACCCTTAACACAATAGCGCCTTTCTCGCACCATTGCATAATAGGATACACATAAGTTGGAGTTGGTTCTGGTCTATCTACCCCTGTTGGTCCGCCATGTATCACCACTAGTAAGGGATATTTTTTATGCGTATCGAAATTTTTTGGTTTTAGCAATACACCTTCTATGGTAGCCCCATCTTTACTTTTCCATGTTACAATATCGTTAATAGGTGTATTCCATTGTTGTATTTGAGCAGAGGCATCAGAAATTTTTGTGAGTTGCTGTCGATTAAAAATATAAATATCATTGAGTGTATTAAAATGTCTCCCGTTTATAGCAATCATTTTATTTTGAGAAGAAAAACTAGTACCAGTAATCACTTCTAAATCAATAGCCACTTTATGATATGTATTTTTTTGTGGTTCATACACATATAAGGCAGCTAACATTTTATCTAAAGCAGTAAAATAAATACCGTCTTCATTCCATTCAACAGCCGTTTTTAACTCATCAACATCGCCCAAGATTTCTTTACTGCTTTTTTTATTGATGTCATACACACATAAACGATTGTTGCGGTAAAAATCAGATACCGTATCCTCAAAAAAAGTACTATATACAAAGTTTTTACTGTCTTTACGCCACACTTGAAAATTATCAGAAGCAGCATTTTTAATAATTACCTCACTAGTTTTTGTAGCCATATTATACAAGGCAATATTTGAGTAAGCAGCACTTTTTATCCGGCTATCTGGCTGAAATGTCAATGCGATTAATTTACTATCCGGACTCCAGTCGAAATTAGCAATATAATAAGCTGCTTTTACTATCACAGATGCCTTTGGCATTGTATAACAAATTGGTGTTACACTGTCTTTGTTAGTCTCTTTTTTATAACAGGGCATATAGCCTGCAAGATTAATACTATCAATATCAAAGTTCATCAGCCACAAACTATTTTGTTTAAACCCTTCATCCTCTACATCAAAGCCGCCATAACGTTCACTTACGGCTTTTTCAGTTTTATCATCAGAATTGGTTTTTAAAAACGCGATTTGCTTACTATTATTACTCCATTTATAATTATCAATACCTTCTTCTTCTTTAGTAATTTGAATGGCTTCGCCGCCATTAGGAGAAATGACATACAATTGTGCTTTATCACCCCTATCAGCCAAAAAACTAATCCATTTTCCATCAGGCGAAAAAAAGGCATTGGTAGTACTTGCTTTATTGGTTCTAGTTAATTGAAAACGACTGTTTTTATCATTTGTTTTAGCAACCCATAATTCGGCATCGTATCTGTTAGCTAACCAATCGGTAGAAGTAACTGTGTACAACACCAAACTACCGTCAGGCGATATCACAGGGTTACTTATTTGCTTTAAGCTGATCCATTGTTCAAAAGACACGGTGGATGGCTGCGAATAGCAAATGGTAGCTGTTAGAATACATAAGCAACAAATGATGACTGATTTCATAATAATTATTTATTGATGATGATATGCAAGATGTTAATTATTTAATTATCGTTTTGAGTTTTTGGGAAATCATTTTAACACTTATTCATTTTTTAGTTGGTGCCAAGCATAGGCAACAGCAAATCCTAGCACTATGTAAATGGCTATTTTAATAAGCCTTTGTTTAGTTGTAGTATTCATAGTAAGAGGCATGTATGGTTAATAAATGCAATTAAGATTTATGGCTAACTCATTCGCGTTACTGATCCATCATAATAATTTGATTATTAGTTAGGCTATAATCGTTTCTTTTTTAAAAGGTTGCTTTTGCCAATATGTTAAGCTGCGCCATAACATTTCTAATGGCCCTAACCGGAAATAGCGTAACCATATATGACTAAAGATGATTTGAAAAATCCAAATACTGAATACTACATAGTACAATTGATAACGTTGCAATGTGGCAAATAAACCAAAGCCATAAAATACAATAGATGTAATGATAGACTGCGATAAATAATTGGTGAATGCCATCTGCCCAACTGGCGCAAAAATACCTAATAGCTTTTTACCAATATTTAATTTATACAACAAAACAAGAATACTTAAATAGCCAATGGTTTGAAAAACTCTGCGTATTTCGTACAAATCCATTTTTGATTGTTCGGTAAATTTTACTTTGTCAAATTGTAGTTTGTAGATGGCCGACACATCAATATAATTTAACCACAAACCAATACCAGTGCCAATAATAGCCAAGATAATATAAGTACGTGTTGATAAAGACCCAATAATAAATCCGTTTTTAAATAATGCCATCCCAATCAAAAAGAAAATAAGCATATCCCAAAAACCATAATAAAAACCAGTGGTTTGTATATTTACGTTTACATCTTTATAATACTTAAATAATTCTGCATAACTTTTATGTACAATTTTTTTTTCTTCTTCCGCAAACCTAGCTGGCAGGCTATCTTTGGTACCATTCTTTTTAAAATCACTCCACTTACCTAGCATCTCTTTTTGCTCATCATTTAAAGGTTGCTTTTTAGCCACCATGGCCTCTGCTGCCCTACCTTTTACTATCACTTCTTTTCTGTCATATAATTTTGATGTATAGAGGTACGTAGGAATTGCTAGAACAATTAATGCAACAATTAATAACTTATTAGGCGACAAAATACGAAACGGAAAAATCAATAGCCCTGTTAATGCATAAGGGTATAAAATATCCCCTGGCCATAGAAATACAAAGGCATTAATTAGCCCAAAAACTAATAGCCATAATAAGCGGCGATAATAAATATCCGCAGGTAATAAGCCTTTATTATTTTTCTCTAACCGGTTAATTAATAATAAGGTACCTGCACCAAATAAAATTGAAAATAAGCCACGCATAGTGCCTTCAAAAAGAAAGGCTTCAATAGCCCAAGCGTAAAAGTTAAGTCCAGTAAGTGGATGACGCACATCCATATTATCGTACAGTTGATGTACCTGACCTTGGGCCGTAATATTCATAATAAGAATACCAAGTAGGGCCATACCTCTTACACAGTCAAGAAAAATAATACGATCTTTTTGAGAGATGGGTGCAACAAAAGATGGTGTTGCTTGAGGAGCAGCAAATGGTTCCATAATGTTAGTTTTGAAAGTTGATTGTATGTTTAATAAAATACCATGTTTTAATTGATACCAATAACTCTTACAAATAACTCAGCCACCACTTTTCTTTATGACTTGTTTTATAGCCATCATACCATTTACACAATGGATATAAGCTAGCAACCAAACATACCCATACAAAGTACACAAACACTAAACTATACCCTTCCCCAGCTATCTGAAACAAAAAAGGATTTTTTTTTGCAGATTCAAAAGCCTGTTGCCAAGAATGTCCTCTGCTAAAAAACAAAATACCACAAATAATATGTGCTGAATAAAAATGAATGAGATAATAGAAAAAAGCCGTTCTACCATAAGTACGCATAATACCTGTAAACTTGTTTTGTACCTTTTCTATTAATACTAAAAATAGTAATGCAGGCCCAATGGTAGCGCACATATAAAGCAATGATGGGGGATATTTATGCACTTTTATAAACGATAAAAAAGTGTAGAAAGAACGTGATTGAACGGCCCAAGGAAATGGATCGCCATATACATTAATAAACCTTACTACTACAAAAAATAGTAGCAACCCAACACCTAAACGTATGAGAATCATTTTTCGCTGTTCGGCAGTAAACTTTAATGTAAAAAATATACCCGTGCAATAGCCTATCAACATTAAGCCTAGCCATGGCACAAATGGATAAAACATAAAAACGATACTGCCTAATATTTGCTCGATGCCTCCTTTATGCAAAACCTCCCAATAAATACTGGGCTTAAATCCAGCAGCAGCTTCAGGAAAATCTAGCATATTATGACCCAATACAATAGCTAAGCCTATCGCTAAAATAAACCCAAAACGTAAGTGAATTAATACTCCCAACAGTAACATACTAATACCAATAGCCCATATTACTTGTAGAAAAACAAAATTATAAAAAGGAATAAATGTAATACCAAACGATACAATAAATATCTCAGCAAATACAAGCCAAAAACCACGTTTAATAAGGAAAATACTCAGCTCCTTTTTAGTTTTACGAAGGCTTTGCAAGTAAATAGATGTACCAGATAAAAACACAAAAATAGGTGCACAAAAATGCGTTATCCATCTTGTAAAAAACAGTATAGGGGTAGTGGTTTGCAAGTCTAACGGATCGTGTAAGTTGGCATCAATATGCAAGTAATCTCGTAGATGATCTAGTGCCATAATTATCATTACTAAACCCCTTAAAACATCAATCGAATCAATCCTTTTTTGGGTAGTAGTCGGTGTCATTTGTATAGTTAGTTTGGTATCGTATAATGACTTGTAAAATACAATTATTTTACTAACATAAATATATTAAAATAGGACACAATGTTATGCAAAATAATGGGCACAAAAAAGGCAGCTAACCTTTTTAAGATTAACTGCCAAAACCAAAGGAACCAACAACTACCTAATTATTCAATTTGCCCTTATACGTCTTTTTAAAGCGTTCAAATCTTGGTAACGATACACCCTGTATATACCCATTCTCAGGATTTTTAACTACAAATTTTTGATGGTATTCTTCTGCTCTGTAAAATGCTGTTAAGGCTGTCACTTCTGTTACAATTGGTTTCTTAAACATGCCAGATTTACTGTACTTAGCAATCGCATTATTTGCCATTACTTTCTCTGCTGCTGTTTGGTAAAAAATAACTGAGCGGTATGATGAGCCTCTATCTGGTCCTTGCTGATCAACAGTTGTAGGATCATGTGATGTAAAAAACACATCTAACAACTCATCATAACTCACCAATTTAGGATTATAATACACCAATACTGTCTCGGCATGGCCAGTTGCTTCAGTACATACATCTTTGTAAGTTGGGTTTACAGTATGACCACCTGCATAACCAGCAACAGCACTATCAATACCAGACACAGCATCAAAAATATGTGGCGAGCACCAAAAACAACCTTCTGCAAAAGCCGCAACAGCTTTGCCTTTTGGCGGAGTTAAATTTACTTTATATACACCTTGTGCTTGGGCACAACTACTTAGCAGTAATACAACAAAACCAACAACAAAAAAACTAAGTGAGCGCAACAACTGTTTCATATTTTATATTTTAATTTCTATTATAATTACAATCAGCAACACCAATTGTTTCCCTATATACGAGAACAATTAACTTTACTTACAACCTAAAATCACAAATATTTCTTAATACAACAATCACTACCAATTTGGTAGTTTACATTTGAAAAACCTTATGTATTATTGTAATGAAAGTATCCATTTTAAGTATTATATTAATGTTTTGCCTACAAGGCATTAGCCAAAATAAACCAATAGCGGTAGAACAATTAATTTCTAAAAAGCAATACCAGCAACTTTTTCCGCACCACGATACATTGTACAACTACCAAAACTTTATTGAAGCAAGTAAAAGTTTTCCATTATTTGTTAATGAAGGTACACTACTACAAAACAAACAAGAATTAATTGCTTTTTTTGCAAATATTGCCCACGAAACTACCAATGGCTGGTCTGGCGCAAAGGGTGGTCCTTATGTTTGGGGCTTGATATTTAAAGATGAGCAAGCTTGTTTAAATAAGCCCTGCCCTGTGTACAATACAGGTGGCTTAAGTAAGTATACCCCAGTGGATGGTAAGAATTATTTTGGCCGTGGGCCGATACAAATATCATACGCTTACAATTATGGACTTGCAGGCGATGAATTGCAATTACCACTATTACAACAGCCAGAATTAGTAACTACCAATGGGGTGATTGCTTTTAAAACAGCCTTATGGTTTTGGATGAAGACACAAAAGCCAAAGCCTAGTTGCCACGATGTAATGTGTGGTAAATGGCAAGCAAATAGGACTGATAGTAGTCAAAAAAGAGTACCAGGTTTTGGGATGACTATTTTAATTATTAACGGTGGGCTTGAATGCAACACTACCGAC
>JAYWCY010000405.1:0-2493 GCA_043780175.1 Chitinophagales bacterium | reverse complement strand
CCTGCATATTCTAAAGTTGTATCTGTTACTAAAGGTCCTGCCCAGTTAGTAACATACGCTTTTTGATTAATAATGCAAACACCATAAGGTGCAACACCGGTATTTGCAGACCATACAACTCTTTTTGTATCAATATTTATTTTCAATAATTGATTATTGCCATTTAGAACTACATATAAATATTTGTTTTCATTTTCAACCGTTATGGCAATATCATTAGGTAAAGCATTTGTAGCAGGTGCTAGTGCCAACATTGGTAAATGTATAATGGTTGTAAATGTTTTGCCATCCCATTCGGCTATCATAATATAGGCATTGGCACTTTTACCAGCGGCACACCAAGTAATATAAGTATGGCCATTATTGATAAATGATTTAATGCCCGAATAGGTTGACATACAATTTTTATAATCCTTTGTAGACTCATACGCCCAGCGGTATTGTACTTTTTGCGATTGTGGATCTACAATTGCCACACCGTATCTATCTTCTACAGCTAATAATTTCGTATCAGATATTTGGCATAAGTCTAAAGTGTGATTTTCCAATGTAGGATTACCATAAGTAATAATCCTGCCAGCAGATTGGATAAACCTATCGAAAGGCATTGTTACTGCTTGATGTGTTGTATCGTTTTTTGTAATTGATACATGTTTTTCTTGTGCAAAAGCAGTAATAAATATATTTAATATGCAGAATGATAAAATGTATTTAAGCATGTTACAGTTGTTTGGTAAATTTAAAATGTGTACTAATAAACGCGTTTTTACTATAAAACGCATGCGCTTGTAGTCGTTTTTTTTGCGCAGTTACTTCTAAAGAAACTGCGTGTCTGGTTGTAACCATTCTTTCTATAGTATCTACCAATGCTTTTCCAATGCCTTGGCCTCGGTAGTCATCTATAACATATAGTTCTTGAATTTCATACACATAGCCTAAGTGGTGTAGTAATAATTGCCCATGCGCACTGATAAAGCCTACTATTGTATCTTTTATTTTTGCCACTATATAAATAATGGTTGCCTGTTGCAAATTGTATAGGTAGATGTCTTTAAAGGCATTAAAACTGGTAGTTGTTTCTTCTAATGCATTAATAAGTTGGTACACTTCACTTACTTCTGTTGGCTTGGCTATATCTATAATCATTTGATTGGTCATAACATAATTAGGTGGTGAAGAAACTATTGCTATGTTAAGCTATGGTTACGTGAACGTTACGCTAATATTATCTTGCGCTTTTTAAAGCCTCGTTAACATTTTGATAACCTACTGTGAAAGATTTGTTAAGTGGGCAAAACTAATGTTGCAAAAAATTTGAAAAATTATGCAACTGACCAAACAACTCTTCCTTACCTGTACAATAATGGTGTGCTTTGCGGCATCACTGTTGGCGCAGGACAAAAAAATTACTGGTAAAATACATACCGCGTCCGGTGTTGGTATTGCTGGTGCTTCTATAATTGGCAAAACCTCAAAAAGAGGTACGGCTACTGATAATGCTGGTAGTTTTACTATTACAGTATCCCAAAATGACAACGTTTTAGTAATTAGCTCTTTAGGTTTTTTGTCTCGGGAAGTAGCAATTGCTGGTAAATCGGATCTAGATATCACGCTTGCCGACGATCCTAAGCAGTTAACAGACGTAGTTGTTACTGCTTATGGTGTAAAAAAAGAAGCTAAAAGATTAGGCTATGCAGCACAAGAGGTAAAAGGCGCAGATCTTGTAAAAGCAAGAGATGCCAATCCTATTAACTCACTAGCTGGTAAGGTAGCTGGTTTATCTGTAGGTGCTAATCCAGAAATGCTAGGTCGCCCAGAATTGGTATTACGTGGTAGTAAAGATTTATTATTTGTGGTAGATGGTGTGCCAGTAAATACCGATACTTGGAATGTTAGTCCAGATGATATTGAAACTTATACAGTACTTAAAGGTGCCAATGCCGCTGCCTTGTATGGCTCTAGAGGCATCAATGGTGCCATTGTTATTACTACTAAAAAAGGTACTAAAGCTGCAAAAGGTTGGGCTGTAGATGTAAACACGAGTACTGTATTCGAAAATGGCTTTATTGCCGAACCAATAAGTCAAACTGAATATGGCCGTGGTACCACTTTTAAATACACTTATGGTAATCAATTGTATGACAATAAACAACGTTTACCAGAGTGGGGCCCACATTTTGATGGTCAACTTGTACAACAATACAACAGCCCATACGATCCTACAACAGGTATTAGAACTCCAACCCCCTGGACAGCTCGTGGTGCTAATAACTTTCACAACTTTATGCAAACTGGTATTATCAATACCAACAATATTTCATTATCTGCTTCCAATGACAAGTCTGATATTAGAATTTCAATGTCTAATATGAACCAAAGAGGTGTAGCGCCTAATACCAAATTAGGTATCTATAATATGTTTTTAAATGCGGGTTACAATATTACTAGCAAATTAAGAATTGAAGCTAGCTTGAATTATAACAAGCAATATAC
>JAYWCY010000404.1:0-18233 GCA_043780175.1 Chitinophagales bacterium | reverse complement strand
GAAAGAGTTTCACACAAAGGATGCAAAGGATACAAAGAGAACAAAGGATTTTTTATAGTCGGCCTAATGCTTTGATTTTCTTCATGTTCTCTTCATAATACCGATGTGGCAAATATTTTAAACTCGGCAATTCAGTTTTTAATCTTTTCATATCTTTTTCTGACAAGTCAAATGCCCAATTTAACGTTATAAGGTTTTTAAGTGAAAGTATTGGATCAATTCGTTTATCAATACAATTAATCATTGCAGTACTAAAATATATAAGATTATATAATTTACTAATGGGTTCAAACGTATCCACTTTTTGTTTTGTGTACATTCCTCCTTCAATAGATAAAAACTTAAGGCTTGTCAAATTTCCTAGTACTGAAAAGTCAGTTATTTTTTTAACACTCTCAAGCACAAGCACCTCAAGATTGGTTAGATTCACTAATGAATCAATACTTTCTATTTGTGCCGAACTACCAATTCTAAGGTATTTCAGATTTTTTAGACTCGAAATATTGTCAAGTTTTTTAACGTTACTCCATTTAATATTTAGCCCTGTTAAGTTTTCTAATTTGCATACACTATCAAAAAGTTGTTGCGTTGTGTGGCTAGTAAACCAAAGAATTTCAATATTCTTACAACTTGGTAAAAAATCAACCCAACTTTTTACAAGCTTTTTTTGCTCCTTTGGAGTCATTTTTAAACGTTGCGTACAAGTAATATTTACTTTGGATTGCCCTTGGTATTCATCTGGAAACGTAATACTGTCTGGTGGAAAATTCGATGATTTATCCCAATGCCAAAAACCATATTCTATTTGTTTTTCTGTCATCGAGGTCTCTATCTAAAATTAATCAAAATAGGAAAATATACAACTTCAAGTAAATCTTCGTGTTCGTTATATCCTTAGTGTCCTTTGTGAGAAACCCTTCTTTGTGTGAAATATTCTCTTAATAATCAATCACCTGCTCTTCAATCATGCTTGGTATTTCTCTCCATTCGTATTGTTGATTACGCAGTTGCGGTTCAAAACCTGCTTCTTCAATGGCTTCTTGTATAGATTTATAGGTAAACCTGTGTGGGGCGCCAGCAGCACTGACTACATTTTCTTCTAGCATAATACTACCAAAATCGTTAGCACCGCCATGTAAGCATATTTGTGCCGTTTCCTTACCTACTGTTAGCCAGCTTGCCTGTATATTTTTTACATTTGGTAGCATTATACGGCTAATGGCAATCATGCGGATATATTCATCTGGTGTTGTAAGGTTTTGCACACCACGAATTCTGGTTAATAAGGTATCCACATCTTGAAACGTCCAAGGTATAAATGCCAAAAAGCCTTTGGTACCCTCTGGTTTTTTGGCTTGTATATCTCTAATTTTTGCTAAGTGTACAAAACGTTCTTCTAAAGTTTCTACATGGCCAAACATCATGGTAGCGCTAGTAGTAATATTTAATTTATGTGCTTGGTGCATAATTTCTAGCCATTCTTCTGCACCACACTTGCCTTTGCTTATTAAGCGTCTTACTCTATCAATTAATATTTCAGCACCAGCACCAGGCAAGCTGTCCATACCGGCTTCTTTTAAAGCCTTTAATACTTCGTGGTGGGTGCTTTTTTCTAGTTTGGTAATATGTGCTACTTCTGGTGGCCCTAATGCATGTATTTTAATGGTAGGAAATTCGTCTTTAATAGCCTTAAAGGTATCTACATAAAATTGCAACCCAAGTTCAGGGTGATGACCACCTTGTAACAATAATTGATCGCCACCCCATTTTAAGGTCTCCGCAATTTTTTTACGGTAGGTTGGCATATCTGTAATATAAGCTTCTGCATGGCCTGGAATGCGGTAAAAATTACAAAATTTACAGTTCGCAATACACACATTTGTCGTATTTACATTTCTATCTATTTGCCAAGTTACTTTGCCATGTGGTACTTGTTTTTTGCGCAATTCGTCAGCCACGTTCATCAACTCGGTTAAAGGTGCATTTTCAAATAAAAACATCCCTTCTTCTATACTTAAAAATTCAAAACGCAAGGCTTTTTGATACAAATCTGCTAACTGCATAACTAACTATTTAAATCTAATAACAAAGGTAAGGTTGCATTGTTGCAAACTGATGGTATTGGCATGGTTTAAATATGTACATTCATGTTTGAAAAAACTGCTACGATGAAATATGTCTCTACAATGTATGTTTTCTTAGTAATTTTTGTTACTACAAACGCACAACAACTAGTCACACAACAAGAACTTAAAGCAGACAGTGTTGCACATAAACTATTACAATACTTTGCTAATAAACAAGCTGATAGTGCTTATGCATTAGCAGGCACCGACTTTAAAACAGCCTTGCCTTATTATAAATGGATTTTGATATGTGAGAAACAATTGTATGGATTGATGCCATTTAGAAATGTCGAATTTAAACGAAGTAAAAATGGAGTGAATAAATACAAAATGGATGCAATAGCACCATTACAATTATTAATTAGTTTGGATGAACTGGGTAAGTTTCAAACATTTGCCATACAGCCTTATCAAGATGATACACGTAAAAAAATTGCAGCAGTAACCGATAACAGTAAACAAACTACTTTAGACAAAACGGTGGATGCATTAGTAGATAATTACATCAATTCAATCGGCAATGTAGGCGCAAGTATAGCGGTGTATTTTATGGGTAAAGATTACTACTATAATTATGGCGAAACCGCGAAGGATAATCAACAATTGCCAACAAAATTAACCCGCTACGAAATTGGTTCTATCTCTAAAACTTTTACAGCAACACTTTTGGCAAAAGCCGTGATTGATAAAAAAGTGGCTTTGCAAGATGCAATTACCAAATATTTACCAGACAGCGTTGCGGCAAACAAAGATCTACAAAATATTACCCTAGAGCAATTGAGTAACCATAGTTCTGGCTTACCAAGACTACCCATCAATATGAATTTTACAGTAATTAATTACTTACAACCCTATGAAAATTATGACAATATAGCCCTTTTTGCCTTCTTAAAACAGTTTAAAGCGACCCGAAAGCCCGGTGAAACGTATGAGTATAGTAATTTAGCGGTAGGCTTGTTAGGTGTAATTTTAGAGCGCCTTTATAAAAAACCTTACGAACAATTGGTACTAGATTTTATTGCAAGACCTATTGGATTAACCAATACCATCATTACAATTACCGCAGCCGATAGTGCTAAACAAGCACAAGGCTATAACGAAAAAAATGAAGCTGTACCTACTTGGAATTTTAAAAGCCTAGCAGCCTGCGGGGCCATTAAATCTTGTGCTGCAGATTTATTGTTGTATGGTAAGCAGCAGTTAGGCGGTTTTAAAAGTCCGTTAGCCAAATATAATACCTTAACACACCAAGTTACTTTTAATAATAAAGTACAAAAAGTAGGTTTGGGATGGCATTTTTTAATAGATGATGCAGACATTGTGTGGCAACATGGTGGTGGCACTTATGGCTGCAGAACAATGCTATGTGTAAATGAGCACAAAAATATAGTTGTAACAATACTTACTAATAATGCTACCAATGGAGATGCACTTGGTATACAACTAATGCAAGCCATTGAGCGTTTATAAGTACAATTGGCTCAATAAATAATCTAACGATGCTACCAATAACCTTATTGGTGGTACAACTTGCAACAAATGATAAACAGAAATACAAATATCCGTTTTATAAAAAAAACGATTGTGTGCCTAGCGTTATTGCTATCTGTTAAGGCTTTTTCTCAAGAAGAATTTGTACAGCCGCAAGCCAAATTACTTACCAAATTTTCTTTTACCCAATTAAGTGGGGGTATTATTATTTTGCATGCCACTATTGATGACAATAAAGACTCACTAAATTTTGTGCTTGATACTGGCAGTGGTGGCATTTCGTTAGATTCCGAAACTGTTGCTGTATTTGGCTTTAAGCGTGTAAAAAGCGAAAAAACAATTAGAGGTATTGCTGGTATTAAGGCTGTAGAATTTACCAATAATCACACATTACATTTTCCGGGTTTAAATGTTGAGAAGCTAGATTTTCATATAAACAATTACGATCTTTTAACCAGTGTATATGGCGTAAGAATTGATGGTATCATAGGTTTTAGTTTTTTACGTAGGTATATTATAAAAATAGACTATGATACGCAAAAGTTAGAAGTATATGCGCCTGGTGGTATTAAATATTTAAAAGGTGGCTATTTGATGAAACCTAATTTTTCATCGTTAGTATACCCATCAGCTATTGTAGAAGATGATAGACAAATTTTAAATAGATTTATTTTTGATACTGGTGCAGGTTTGTGTATGCTTTTGTCTAAAGATTTTGTAGAAGATAGTTTACTATTAAAAAAGAAGCGTAAGCGTTATTTAACACAAGCAGAAGGCTTGGGAGGCAAAAAAATGATGAGTATCACTGTAATTAAGCAAGTGCAAATTGGGCCATATAAATTTAAAAAAGTGCCAATACATATTTTTGCTGATGACTTTAATGTAACCAATTATCCCTTACTCGGCGGCATTATTGGCAACGATTTGTTGCGCAGGTTTAATATAATTCTTAACTACCCTGATCAAACTATTTATTTAAAACCCAATACCCACTTTAACGATTATTTCGATTATTCTTACACAGGTTTGGGCATTTATCAAGTTGAAAATGATGTGGTAGTGATAGATATCATTGCAAATTCGCCTGGCGAAAAAGCTGGTTTTAAGCCTGGAGATATCATATTTTCTATTGATAATTTGTTTAGCAAAAACATACAAGCTTTTAAAACTAGTTTACAAAATGCAGGGAACACCGTAAAAATAGTTGTGCTAAGAGATGGTGTGCTTAAAATACTGAAATTGCATATACAAAACATTTTAAGAAAATAAATACTAGTGGCTTTGTCTTAGTTATTACATCAGCAAATGGCAAAAAAAAATTCAAAAAAATATAGGTGGTTATTATACTTGCTCCTATTTGGTATTACAGCTTTTGCGGCTTGGTACACGATAAAAAAAATACAAGAAAAACAGGCTTTAGCAAATACGAAAGCGACATACTACAAAGCTTTTGGCATAGAAATACCCGATAATTACACCATCCACGGTATAGATGTAAGTAGCCATCAAAATACAATTTATTGGCCGATGGTTAAAGCCATGAAGGTTGATAGTATAAAAATGGGATTTGTATTTATTAAAGCAACAGAAGGGCTTAGCGATACAGATAAATACTTTACAAGCAACTGGCGAAATACTACACAAGTGGGTCTCACGCATGGTGCCTATCACTTTTTTCTAGCTACAAAAAGTGGCGAAAAACAGGCACATAATTTTATAAAACAAGTTACACTTAAATCCGGCGATTTACCACCTGTGGTTGATGTGGAGCAATTATATGGTGTAAAACCTGCCTTACTTATACAGCGGTTACAAGCTTGCTTAGATAGTCTAGAGCATCATTATCACACAAAACCAATTATTTATACGTATGTAAGTTTTTATGATACATATTTAGCGCAAAATTTTAATACGTATCCACTTTGGATAGCACATTATTCAGAACCAAACCAACCAAATATTACTAGAAATTGGCTGTTTTGGCAGCATAGTGAACGGGGTCATATCAATGGAATAACCAATTTTGTAGACTGTAATGTATTTAATGGCGATAGTTCCAGGTTTCATTCGCTTCTTGTCAAGTAATATTACCGCCTATACCGCCTAAAACATATTAACATTTCTTTTTAAAACGCATTGGGCTTTGTTCAGTTTTTTAGTAGCAATTTTACATTGTCTTTTTACGTAAAAAGTTCTTTAAAAAGCATCTAACTTTTAATTAACAATTACTAACAACTTTTGGCACTGTGTTTGCATTAATTGATACTATAAGAAATGAAATAAGATTTTAAATTTTCTCATAAGCAGTTAGTTTTGGTTGCGGCCTCGATTTCCATCGAGGCCAATTTTTTTATAAGAATACCTAAACAAAATAGAGCTTGCTAATACTTAAAAACACGCTTAGCCAAATAATAGCCTACAAGACAACCTATTGTATCTGCAAGAATATCAAATAAGTCAAAAGATCGATTAGGGATATAATATTTTTGAATAAATTCAATACTTATTCCATAAATAACACCTACCAAACTGAAAAATAAGAACCAATTTAAACGCTTTTTATAAGTAATTATAGATTTATTAAATGGATAAGCAAATAAGCAAATTAATACCATAAACAAACCGAGATGTACTATTTTATCGAGACTTATTTTTTCGGCCCAAGGAAGGTTGGGAAGTTTTTGACCAGGTATGGTGAACAAGTAAAAGGTAAAGGCTAGATAAATAACGGCTGGTAAAAATTGTTTAAATCGTAAGGTTTTCAAACTAATAATTTTCCACAAAAATAAGGGGGCTAAGAATAGCCCCCTTCCATCTGAAAAAACCCGCTATTGATTAGCTATTTTATAAAAGTTTGTATACCAATTACGATACCGTAAGACTTTTAGTTTGCCCATAGAAAAATTATTTTGATTTAAACATTTTACTGTAACATTGCATTGGAAACAAACTGACTACTGTTTAGTCATCTCACTAACCCTTCAGTTTTTCTCCTTCCATTTATCAAGTAATAGTTTTTAAGCTTTCAAACATTTTACGACTGGATTAATCACTACAGATCCTCTGATTTTATTATTTCAAAACAACTTATGTACGACATTCTGCAATTAAACGACATGCTACTACCAGAACTATTGGATGTAGCTGAACAAATGAAACTTAATAATGTAAAACAGCTAGACAAACAATCAATTATTTATAAAATTTTAGACGGTCAGGCTGTAAAAGAGAGTGCCTCTACAGATAGCACAGTATTAGCACGTAAACCGCGTGGCAGGAAGCCCATAACCGTTAAAACATCTACCGCAAATGGTAGTGAAGAGGCTGAAGTAATGCCTGCTAGTATGCCAGCACAGCCACCCTTACCAAAAATAATTGTAGCAGAAACGCCAGTTATTGCCGAAGAAAATGCAGCAACATCTCAGCAAGTACGGCCCGTTTTAAAAAGGACACGTAAACCTAAGATAGAAGTTGAGATTGATGACATGCAGTTGAGCCTAGCCGAGCAAATGTTGCAAGCAACAGAAAATAGAATGAGTGAAGTTGCAAACAATAGCGGTAACACCGAAAATAAAAATACTACAACTGGCGAAGGCGAAACGCAACAGGAAGGCGAAAATGCACCTCAACAGTCAGAAACAACACATCAATATCCTGAAAAACGTCAAAATTTTCGTCGTGAGCCAGTATTTAATATTGAGTTTGATGGTATAATTGCAGGTGAAGGTGTTTTAGAAATGATGCCAGATGGTTACGGTTTCTTGCGTTCATCAGATTATAATTATTTAAGTTCTCCGGATGATGTATACGTATCGCCCAGCCAAATTAAATTGTTTGGCCTAAAAACTGGTGATACAGTTTCTGGATCAGTACGTCCACCTAAAGAAGGTGAAAAGTATTTTGCCCTTTTAAAAGTAGACGGTATTAATGGTAAACGACCAGATGAAGTAAGAGACAGAGTGCCTTTTGATTACCTAACGCCTTTATTTCCATTTGAGAAGTTGAATTTATTTACAACGCCAAATAATTATAGCACTAGAATTATCGATTTATTTACACCAATTGGTAAAGGTCAGCGTGGTTTAATTGTGGCACAACCAAAAGTGGGTAAAACCATGTTACTGAAAGAAGTAGCGAATGCTATTGCTGCCAATCATCCAGAATGTTACTTAATGGTGGTATTGATAGATGAACGACCAGAAGAGGTAACCGATATGGAAAGAAGCGTAAATGGTGAGGTGATCGCATCTACGTTTGATGAACCAGCAGAAAAGCACGTAAAAGTGAGCGCTATGGCTTTGCAAAAAGCTAAACGCTTGGTAGAATGTGGTCATGATGTGGTAATATTATTAGATAGCATTACACGTTTGGCAAGAGCGCACAATACTGTAGCACCAAGTAGTGGTAAAGTATTAAGTGGTGGTGTTGAAGCAAATGCTATGCAAAAACCAAAACAATTTTTTGGAGCAGCTCGAAAAATTGAAAACGGAGGTTCATTAACTATATTAGCAACTGCGTTGATAGAAACAGGTAGCAAAATGGATGAAGTAATTTTTGAAGAATTTAAGGGTACAGGTAATATGGAATTATTGTTAGATAGAAGATTGGCTAACCGGAGGATTTTCCCAGCAATTGACTTGGTTGGCTCTAGCACAAGACGTGACGATTTGTTATTAGATAAAGATGTATTATCTCGTATTAATATTTTACGCTTATTCTTAAACGATATGAACACAGAAGAAGCCATGAACGAATTGCTAAAACGTATGAGAGGTACTAAAAGTAATGAGGAATTTTTAGCGAGCATGAACAGATAAAATAATGGCACGCAGATTATCATGAAATTCAAGCAAGAGAAATATGATTTATCATTTTTATCTTAAAAATCATAATAATCCGCGTTCTATGTTTCCGCTACAATATTTTTTAAATAATTTACAGTCTTTAATCACATTTTACAAACAAACCCTTACCTTTGCCGTCCTTTCACAAAATAGTGGTAATGGTCGCTACTATATCGCTGAAAACAATATTATTGGGTTAGTAAAAAACAAACAATGAAACAAACATTCCAACCACATAAAAAACGCCGCAAAACAGTGCATGGTTTTCGTAAGCGTATGCAATCTGCAAATGGCCGTAGAGTATTGGCTAGCCGCAGAGCAAAAGGTCGTAAGAGATTAACAGTTTCTAGCGATAAAGGATTAAAATAAAATTATTTCCGCTGATAACGGGATTTGATAAATACTTTAGACGGTTTCAAGCAATTGGAATCGTCTTTTTTATTGCCAAAACCGAGATTTTGAAGTAGCGTATTATTCGCAAAAACATCATTAAACTAGTTAGGCTAGCTAGCTGTATTTTTACCATCAATGGCAGCACTCACTTTTAACAAACAAGAAAAACTAAAAAGTCGCAAATTAACCAAGGAGTTATTTGCAGAGGGAAAGTCATTTTTGATATTTCCCGTAAAAGTAGTGTACCTAGCTATTAGTGAAACAGTTGATTTTCCCATAAAAATTGGTGTAAGCGCTAGTAGCCGAACCTTTAAACATGCAGTAGACAGAAACCGCATAAAACGTGTATTAAAAGAACAATATCGGTTGAACAAATTACCTTTACACGAACATATTTTTGCCTCAAACCAACAAATAGCAGTTTTTTTTATTTATATCAATAAAACATTACCCGAAAAGGGCCTGATAGAAAAAAAAATGCCCATCATCATCAACAAACTAATAGCTGCCATCAATGAAACGACTACTACAACTGCTTAGTTTGCCATTAATTGCGCTAATTAAGTTTTACCAATATGTTATTTCGCCAGTGCTTGGGCCAAAATGCCGCTACACGCCCACTTGCTCGCATTATGGGCTGGCAGCCATAAAAAAATATGGTCCATTTAAAGGTGGTTGGCTAGCTATTAAACGCATCGCATCTTGTCATCCTTGGGGCGGCCACGGTTACGATCCATTACCATGAAAAGTATTTCACACAAAGAGCACAAAGAATACAACGTACACAACGAGTAATTTATAAGTAGCTAATAAACTTTTTATTAGTGTAAATCCGTTTCATCAGCGTTATCAGGGTTCCCATCGTCTATCTTCGTTTTATGACAGGCATAGACAGCGTAGAAATTAATCAAGCAATAGTACACAAAGTGGGCAATCCATCTCGTGGTGAGGATTTAAAATTATCAGCCAATACATTATTGTTAAACGATGGTACTGTACGAGGTATTTTAGCCAAATATTTTTTAGCCCCATTTAATATAAACGAGCAATATCATTTTACACATATTAGCGATATTGGTCTTAATGAGGTGTACAGTTATGTGAGTCAACTATTTGACAATCCTAAAAAATTTACGTCACAATCGGCTTTACTTGCTACATTTTTATACAATAAAAGCACCCATGCTAAAGTAAAAGAAGGGGAATTGTATATAGTGCATTTTAAAAATGTACCATTTGATACAGAATATGTAGAAGCTGTGGGCATATTTAAAAGTGAATCTAAAGAAACATTTTTAAAGGTATTTCCGCATGGGCAAGGCTGGGAAGTAGCAGCAGAAGATGGCATTAATATTAATAAATTAGATAAGGGTTGTCTGATTTTTAAAATTAATAAAGTAGATGGGTATGTGGTCTGTGTGGTTGATGCTACCAATAAGCAAAACGACGCCCAATATTGGATTAACGATTTCTTAAACGTAACGCCTTATGCTGATAGCTATCATAGCACCAATAATGCATTAAGTATGGCTAAATTGTTTATTAGCAACGAAATTGCTGAACAATTTAATATTAATAAAAGTGATCAGATAGACATGCTGAACCGCAGCATGGAATATTTTAAAACAAAAGAAAACTTTCAGTTTGAAGAGTTTGCCGAAGAAGTCATTCATCACCCAGAAGTAATGGAAGCTTTTACCAATTACAAGCAAGTGTACGAGCAAGCGAAACAAGTAGCTATTGACGATGAGTTTGCTATAAACGTATCGGCAGTAAAAAAACAAGAGAAATTATTTAAAAGCATTCTTAAGTTAGATAAAAATTTTCACATATATATTCATGGGCGTAAAGATTTGATAGAAAGAGGGTACGATGAAGTAAAGGGTAAAAATTTCTATACTTTATACTTTGACGAGGAAGCATAAACTATTTACAAAAAACTCTTGCTAGAAAAATTAATTCTTATACGTATATTTAATCTAAACCTAACGATATTTTGCCTATCAATTCTTATATAATACTCGTTTTAGCTTGGATAGCTTTTGGTGTGCTGCATAGCATTTTAGCGTATCAACCGTTAAAAAATAGACTTGAACGCTTACTAAAGACGAAATATAAATTTTATCGATTATCTTATTCAATATTTGCCACGGTTAGTTTAGCATTTGTAATATGGTATCATTCTTCAATTGAAAGTAGCTTGATTTGGTTACCTCCATTGTTTCAAAAAATAGTAGCAGCATTATTGGTAATTATTACTAGCGGCTTAATGTTTGTTTGCATGAAAAAATACTTTGCAGACCTAAGTGGTATAGATGCCTTGACGGGTAAAAAGGCAGTACTGCATTTAGAAACAACGGGTATTCATGCTTTAGTAAGGCATCCTTTGTACACTGTAACCATTGCTTTTGTGTGGAGTTTATTTTTATGGCACCCTTTAGTAAGTAGTTTAATTAGCTGTATTTGTATGACACTTTACACACGTATTGGTATTTATTTTGAAGAGAAAAAATTAGTACGATTATTTGGTAAAGACTACCAACTGTACCAAGTAGGTGTGCCAATGTTACTACCAAAATTATTTTAACGAATAAAACAATGATCAATGTGTTTTTCTGCCGTTGCAAGTTTTAGTGCTGGTACTGTATTAGCAGCGGCGGGCATTGTTACCACACAAAAAGTACAATCAAAATCACAATTAGCTTTTGCAGTAATACCGCTTTTATTTGGCATTCAACAATTGTGCGAAGGCTTTGTTTGGCTTAGTTTAACACAGCAGCAATTTGCTCATTGGCAGCCAGCAGCAACACATTTGTTTTTGTTTTTTGCCCACGCAATTTGGCCGCTTTGGGTACCCTTTGCAGCTTTACTATTTGAAACGAAACAACTTCAAAAGAATATCATCTTTGGTTTTTTTATTTTAGGTTTACTGCTTAGTTTAGGTGAAATCTATTGCTTATCAGCCTATCATGTTGAAAGTAGAATTTACGGTCATCATATAGAGTATTTAATTACTTACCCAAAACCATTTGTAAGCATAAGTGAAATTACGTATGGCATTGTAACTTTAATCCCTTGCTTTATCAGTAGCTTTAAAAAAATGCGTTGGTTTGCTATAGTATTAGTCGCTTCTTTAGTGCTTACTGCTATCTTTTACCAAGCTTGGCTAATTTCCGTTTGGTGCTTCTTTGCTGCATTATTAAGCATTATTATCTATCGTATTTTGATCTTTCAAAATAAAGTAAGCATCAATATCGCATAAGTTGTTCCAACCATTTATATTTAATCACTAAATACTTTTTTTCATGAGTTATCAACCCGATAGCAGTCGCTATCAAAAAAAAATGCAGTATCGCAAATGCGGAAATAGTGGTATTAAATTGTCTGCGCTATCGCTTGGTCTTTGGCATAATTTCGGTGATATAGATGTGGTAGACAATTGTAAAGCCATTTTAAAAACTGCCTTTGATAATGGTATTACGCATTTTGACCTTGCTAACAATTATGGACCACCACCAGGCAGCGCCGAGACCAATTTTGGTAAAATTTTAAAAGAAGAATTTAAAGGTTATAGAGACGAAATGATTATTTCTTCTAAAGCTGGTTACTACATGTGGCCTGGCCCTTACGGTGAATGGGGCAGTAAAAAAAACATGGTGGCCAGTATGGACCAAAGTTTAAGACGAACACAGCTAGAATATGTTGATATTTTTTATCACCACAGACCAGATCCTGACACGCCGCTAGAAGAAACAATGGCTACTTTAGACTTGTTTGTAAGACAAGGCAAGGCGCTATATGTGGGCGTATCTAATTACCCCGCAGATCAAGCTGCTAAAGCGTTTGATATATTGAAAAAAATGGGTACTCCTTGTTTAATTCATCAACCGAAATACTCAATGTTTGAGCGCTGGGTAGAAGGTGGCTTGCTAGATGTGCTAGAGCAATATGGTGTTGGTTGTATACCATTTTCACCGCTGGCGCAAGGCTTACTTACCAATAAATATTTACATGGTATACCAGAAGGTTCTAGGGCAACTAAAGGTGTGTTTTTAAAGCCAGAGCAAATTACTGATGGTAAATTACACATCATTAAACAACTAAACGAATTGGCTGTTTCACGTAACCAAACATTGGCACAAATGGCTTTGGCTTGGTTGCTAAAAGATAACCGTGTAACAAGTGTATTAATTGGTGCCAGTAGACCTGAACAATTATTAGACTCATTGCAATGTTTAGACAATTTAGTATTTAGTACAGAGGAATTAACTAAAATAGAAACGATTTTAAAAGACTAATTACGTCATTAACAACAATAAAAAAGGGTCTGTTCAAAAATTTGAACAGACCCTTTTTATAACAATCAGTTTCTAAATTAAGCTTTCTTAGTTGTTGGTTTTGATGGTGCAGCGGAAGCTGTTTTAGCTGCAGTTTTATCCATTTTTTTACCACATTCTTTACCATCCATTTTCTTACAACATTCTTTGTCTTTGCTACATTTTTTATCTTTTCCACCTTCGTGCGCAAATACGCCACCCATCACTAGTGTTGCAGCTGCTAATACAAATAACTTTTTCATATTGGTTTGTTTAATTTTTAAGTATCTAAAATAAGGCACTTTTTGTAATACCTGCTAATTCTATTTGTTAAAATTACCAAGTTGCTAAAACTGTTACACCACCTTGTACTACTTGGTTTAGGTTCACATTAATTTTTGTACCTACAGGTAATAAAATATCCACACGACTACCAAATTTTATAAAACCGTACTCTTCTGTTTGCTTTACTTGCTGACCAACTGTGGTATAATTACAAATGCGTTTAGCCAATGCGCCTGCAATTTGCTTGTATAAAATAGTGCCGTAATTGTTTTTAACTGCAACGCTCCAACGTTCGTTTTCAGTAGAGCTTTTAGGATGCCAAGCCACCAAATATTTACCCTTATGGTACTGGTTATAAATCACTTCGCCACTTATAGGGTTACGATTTACATGCACATTTGCAGGGCTCATAAACACACTTACTTGTATGCGTTTGTCTTTAAAATATTCCACGTCAGTAATTTCTTCTATTACCACTACTTTGCCATCAGCCGGGCAAATAATTTGATTGTCAGCAATCGTCAATTTTCTGTTAGGTATTCTAAAAAATGATACCAAAAACAGAAACAAACCAAGCGTTAAAAAGAAAATAATAAAAGCCACTGTGGGCAAAGCGCCACTTAAAAACGTAAACGATAATACATTTACGATGCCAAATATTAGTGCGCCAATACCAATAGATTGGTAACCTTCTCTGTGAATTGTCATGCTGCAAATATGCGAGATTTTTTGCGAACCCTTAACAAAGCAAATAATACATGACCAGCATTTAACAGGTACACTTTATTATATGTAATTTTCAAACGATAATTTTTACTTAATCTATTAGTTTTTTGTATCGCCATTTATATTAAATAGTCACAAAGCACTATATCGTGCCGCATACACTCATGAAAGAATATTTCGCTATTGTATTTTAGCCCATTCTTCCATTTTAGTCTCTAGTATATTTAATGGCATAGAGCCATCTTTTAAAATAGCATGGTGAAACTTGGCTAAATTGAATTTACTACCAAGTTGTTGCGTGTATTTAGTACGTAATTCTCTAATTTTTAGTGCCCCAATTTTATACCCTAAGGCCTGCCCTGGTATCGCCATATAACGCTCTATCTCAGCCGTAGCCCCCGCCTCACTAATTGGCTCATTTGTAGTCATGTAAGCGATGGCTTCTTCACGTGTCATCCCTTTGGTATGCAAAGCCACATCTACCACCAAGCGAATGGCACGATGCATTTCATCGCCTAACGCACCCATGTATTGGTAGGGGTCGGTGTACAAACCAAGCTCTTTACCAAGACTTTCGCAATACAAAGCCCAGCCTTCTACATAAGCATTATTACCTACGCTAAACCTGCGAAATTTTGGTAATAATGTATCCTCTTGCTGCAACGAAATTTGGTAGTGATGACCAGGAATAGCTTCATGCAGAAACAAACTTTCCATACCGCTTGTAGTATTGAAGGTTGTTGCATCAATAATTGGTACATAAAATATGCCAGGTCTACTCCCATCTGCACTGCCTTGGTTATATTCTGCGCTTGCACTTGCAGCTCTAAAAGCTTCAGTTTGACGAATTTCGAAACGCGTTTTAGGCACATAGTTAAACATGGTTTTTAAATTTGGTTCCATCGTTTTGTGAATGGTTTCAAAAGCTGAGAGTACTTCTTGTGGTGTTTTATAGGGCGTAAACTGTTTATCGGTTTTCATATACTCAAAAAAAGCTGCCATATCGCCTTTAAAATTCACCTGGCTTTTTACTTTCTCCATCTCGGTTTTAATACGTTTCACTTCACTTAAACCTAAGTTGTAAATATCTTGAGGCTGTTTATTGGTTGAGGTATTTAAACGCACCAAGTAATCATACATTTCATCACCACCTGCCAATGCATTAATACCAGTTGTAGTTCGTGATTTAGGTAAATAGTCGTGCTCTAAAAAGTCATGCAGCTTTTGGTAAGCGGGCATTATATCCTGCTTGATAGCTGCTGTGTAATTGGCTATAATTGTTTGCTTATCAACTACACTAAAACTTGAGGGCAACTTATTTATTGGGCCATAAAACAAGTGTTTGGTAACATCCGTAGTAACCATATCCTGCAACTGTGGCAGCATTTTTACTACTAAGCTTTTCGGCAATACAATATTATTATCCAACCCTTTTTTAAAATATGCAATGGCACTGTCTGTCCATACAGTATAAGCTTTCATGCGCAACAACCAATTGTTATAATCTTTTACTGTTTTAAAGGGCTGGTTGCCTTCGCCACTACCAAGCTGACCCATTGTAATTGGTAACCCATAAAACTGATTAGCAGGCATATAATTGTCCTTCAATGCTAAGCCTTCTACATACATGTCTAGTTCATGTGTAAATATTTCGTGGTTAAGCTTATCATTTTCATTGAGTGTTTTGTTACTAAATTTTTCAGCATAAATAAGGTAGCGACTGTAAAAATCTTTTAATTTTTTGCGATAACTGTCGGTAAAATCTGCATACAGTTTATCATTGTATCTATCATCACCTACTGATGTTGCTTCTAAAGGAAATAATTGCAACCGTTCTTCATAATATTTATCAAACAAAGCCGCTAGCTCTATATTGGCGGTATGGTACTGATTTTCACTACTTAATTTACAACCTGCAAATGCAGCAATAATAACAATGCTAATGATGAAGAATAATAATGATTTCATGTACTACAAATTAATGATAAGAAAAAGACGATGCGACTAATTTATGCTTTTTTGTATTTATCCATGTATTGCCAATTATGTGGCTTACCTTCTGCTAATGTTCCTATTGCTTTAGCCAAACGTTTGATTCTGGTAGCATCAGTTTTGGCTTCTTCTATCCAAAGTATATATTCTTTTTTATGGCTTTGTGGAAATGCCTCAAATGTTGCAAACGCTTGTTGATTTTGCTGAATAGCTTCTGTGATATAATCTGGAATTACCAGTTCTTTGGTAGTAATAGGTTTGGCCTTTACTACTTTTTTGCCATCTTCATTTAGCTGCATCGCTTCACTAATGTATGATATTATTTGTTTGTCTTTAGGTAAATCTTTTAACGATGTTATTTTACCCAAATGCCCCATTGCAACTTCTGATTGTGCATTTGCTAGTAAAATAGGATCGCTCATTAAACTCGCTTTCCAAAAGCCAAAAGAGCAGTGTTGTTTAAATGCAGCCATATTAGACATTGGGCCTTTATAATCAAAAAAAGGCATGCCCCATTTTACCTTCTCTTCTACATTTGGGCAAGCCTGATGAACAAGCTTACGCAAGTGCAACAAAATTGGCTGCGCAAATGGTTGTGCTTTAGCGATATACGCATCTATGGCTGGATTAGTGGTAGGCATGGTAGTTATTTTGACAATTTACTAGCAAGTTGTTCAATAAAATCAGCTTGCTCGGGTAAATAATTATGAATAATATCCCAAATAATTTCATAATCAATACAATATAATCATGAATGCATCTATTGCGGAGATCATTGAGAATTTTCCATTCAACCTCTGGAAAATCTGATTTAATCTCATCTGTCATTATCTTGAAGCCTCGCCAAAAACTTCGAAGTTTCTAACTACAGCATCAACGGTTTTCTTATCATCTACAAATGCATCAAAATTCAAACCTTTTGTATACTCAAAAATTGAATTGCAGCATACTAACATGTCGTTTGCAATTAGCAAAACATCTCGTTTAGACATATAACAAATCTGGTTTAATGGCTTCAAAATAGGCAGGTTTTATTCCCTTTTTACTAACTGTTTGAACTTTTATTTTAGAAAAAACTTCATCCAAATCGTATGTTAATTGAATGAACTGTATGCCAAGCCTTTTAGTAAAATCGACCATTATATCAATATCGCTTTCTGGTTTCTGTTCATCCCTACTATAACTACCAAATAGGGCCAGTTCGGTTACACCATATTTTTCAGATAAAATTGGCTTAATGGCTCTTAGTTTTTGTATGATGGTATTTTTATCCACTATCAAACTTACAAATTTTTAATGCGCTGCCAACCAATTATCCCCCATACCAACTTCTGCTTCTACAGGTACATCGTTTGGTAATGGTAAAGCAGCTTTCATGCAATTTAAAATTAATGGTTTTAAAATATCTACCTCTTCCTTTAATGCATCAAATACCAACTCATCATGCACTTGCAAAATCATTCTCGACTGTAGTTTCTGTGCTTTCATTTCATGGTGAATCTTAATCATGGCAAGCTTTATCATATCAGCCGCTGTCCCTTGAATAGGCGAGTTTACAGCATTTCGCTCTGCATAGCCACGTACTGTAAAATTACTTGAATGAATATCTTTTAACCAGCGCTTTCTACCAAGAATGGTTTCTACATAACCTTTGTCTTTACAGAATTTCACAATATCATCCATGTATTGGGTAATGCCAGTAAACTCTTTTTTATAGTTGTCAATAATCTCTTTGGCTTCACTTCTTGCAATGCCTAAATTATCTGCTAAACCAAAAGCACCTTGACCATAGATAATACCAAAATTCACACTCTTGGCTTTGTAGCGTTGTTCTTTGGTTACTTCACTTTCTAGTATACCATACACTTTTGCTGCGGTTGCAGTGTGAGTATCTTTACCTTGTCGAAACGCTTCGCACATATTGGGATCGCCACTTATGGCAGCAACAATGCGTAATTCTATTTGCGAATAATCTGCACTAATTAAAATATGATTCGCATCTCTTGGTACAAATGCTTTGCGAATTTCTTTACCCCTATCAGAACGAATAGGGATGTTTT
>JAYWCY010000403.1:0-2384 GCA_043780175.1 Chitinophagales bacterium | reverse complement strand
ACCAATTATTTTGACAAAGCTTGGTATGGCGAGGCAAAGGTTGAGGCTGAACAGTTTAACCATTTACAACAATCATTTCATCAGTTTCAACAACAAATAAAGCAGTGAAAACGTACAAATTTTTTATAGGCTTATCTGTGTTGTTATTGGTTATTTACATTCTTGCACAGATATATAAACCCACACCAATTAATTGGACAGTTACACTTGGCAAAAACGATAAAAACCCTTACGGTGCTTATATTTTGTACAACCAATTGCCCAATCTTTTTCCTAATGCAAGTATTAATGCTTACCGTGAACCATTTTATTCTCAATTAAACGATAAAAGCTTCGAAAACACAGCTTATATAGCATTGTCTCGGGAAATTATGAGCGATACATTGGATGTCGCCGCTGCTTGTAAGTTTGTAGAAGCTGGCAACTATATTTTCATTGCTTCGTACCAATTAAGTAAGAAATTAAGAGACACTTTAGGCATAAAATTATCGTCCAATTTCGACTTAGATGGCAAGGATACAACTGGCATCAACTTTACAAGCCCTTCTGTAAAACGCGTAGAAAATTATACGACTAAAAGAGCATTGGTAAACGAATATTTTGATACACTGAAACGACCAGACAGTACCATTATCCTAGGTGTTACCAGTAAGGGAAAACCTAATTTTATAAAAGTTACTTGTGGCTCAGGCGCTTTTTTTATACATGCTGCACCATTGTGTTTTACCAATTATTTTATGCTAAAAGAAGGCAATAGCGATTATACGTCTAAAGCTTTAAGTTATATACCTGCAACAGTGCACACCATTATTTGGGACGAATATTATAAACTTGGTAGAACTGGCGCAGCAACACCTTTACGTTTCTTTTTAAGTAATAATTATTTGCGTTGGGCCTTGTGGTTATCTATATTAATGCTATTGTTTTTTGTGTTGTTTAATGTAAAGCGCAGGCAGCGTATAATTCCCATTATTACACCATTACAAAATGCAACATTAGACTTTGTGAAAACCATTGCTGGTGTGTATTTTAACCAAAAAGATAACCAATCAATTGCCCACAAAAAGTTACAATATTGGTTAGATTATGTTCGGTTGCATTTTTATCTTTCAACCACTACTTTAAACAACGAGTTTGTGCAGTTATTGGCAAAGAAAAGTGGTGTAGGTATTGGGTATATAGAAAGTATTGTGCATTACATAACTGTTGTAGAAAAAACAGCTATTGACGATAAATTATTACTAGAAATAAGTGCAACAGTTGACGAATTTTACAAGCAAGCTGCTATATTTTAATAGGTTTCAAAATCAAATATTATAACAAATATTTTTATCAACGGTTAAATATTATGGAAAATACAATCGAAACAACCCAGATTCAACAAGGAATGGCTAATGTAAAATCAGAAATTGCCAAAGTTTTGGTAGGGCAAAACGAGATGATTGATTTACTACTAGCGGCCATTTTAGCAGAAGGGCATGTGCTGATAGAAGGTGTGCCAGGCGTGGCAAAAACCTTAGCTGCTAAATTAATAGCACGTTGTATTAATGTGCCATTTAGCCGCATACAATTTACACCAGATTTAATGCCAAGCGATGTATTAGGTACCAATGTGTTTAACCCACAATCGGGTACTTTTAGCTATAAACAAGGCCCTATTTTTAGCAATATTGTATTGATAGATGAAATTAACCGCTCACCTGCCAAAACACAAGCTGCACTGTTTGAGGTGATGGAAGAACGCCAAGTAAGTAACGATGGTACCACCTACTTTATGCAAGAACCATTTATTGTGCTAGCTACGCAAAATCCAGTAGAACAAGAAGGGACATATCGCCTACCAGAAGCACAACTTGATAGATTTTTATTTAAAATAGAGGTAGGATATCCGGCCTTAAACGAAGAGATTTTAATATTGCAAAATGCAGATAAAGGTATTACCACACACTTTACAAATGCTATAAATGCGGTGTTACATGCAAGCGATGTGAAGCATTATAGACAACTAGTAAGTCAGGTACATATTGAAGAAAAAGTGTTGCATTTTATTGCTGAATTGGTACAAGAAACACGCAATAATAAAGCATTGTTTTTAGGTGCTTCGCCACGTGCAAGTGTGGCAGTATTAAAAGCCTCAAAAGCTATAGCAGCGATGGCTGGCAGAGATTTTGTAACGCCAGATGATGTGATAAAAGTATTGTATCCTGTGCTATGCCATCGCATTATTTTAACACCAGAAAAAGAAATGGAAGGAAGCACTCCAAAACAAGTAATTGAAGAATTGATGAAGAAGGTAGAAGTACCAAGATAAGTAGGAAGTAAGAAGTCGGAAAGTCCGAAGTCTGAGAGTCGGAAGTTTATAATTCATAATTTATAATTCATAA
>JAYWCY010000402.1:0-2365 GCA_043780175.1 Chitinophagales bacterium | reverse complement strand
TTGGAGAACCCGTATTTAAAATATGTTGTAATAATTGTTGGTACTGTAGCATGGCTGCAAAATAGTTAAATAGCAAGTTACAATCTGCATATCAATATTCTGGTGTGGATTAACTGTTAATTGTCACCTTTGTAGGTGTTTGTTTAAGTATTATTTCAATATTATGCCACAAAACTTTAAAAAAAATGTTTGGTTATTGATTTTTGTGCTATTTTTAGTTGTCTGAATGATGAAATAAACAATATAATAATGTGTTTATCATCATTCATTCACAATGACAAACCGATTAAAATCCAATTCCATGAAGTCTCCATCTTTGAAGATATTCCTGCTTTCTGTACTTATCGTTATTACGTTTATTGCAATTATTGCAATATTATCTTACAAGCAATCCTCTACAATAAAAAGTACTATTTCTTTAGTGCAGCGCACAGAAGACATATTGTACAATTCCGAAAAAATCTTATCAATGATTGCTAATTACGAAAATACCGTTCTTGGCTCGCAGGCAAATAACGCCAAAATATCTTTACAAAAACGACAATCCTTAAAAGCAGAAATCAATAACAAGTTGCTAGAGCTTAAAAAACTAACCATTGATAACAACCTTCAACAACAACATTTAACGGCACTTGACAAGACTCTAGAAAATAAAATACACAACACAGATGCCATCTCAATTTTTAAGGATGAAAATGCCCTGACGCAAAGCGAAGTGGTTATTTTACAAAACGATAGCCTTTATGCAAGAGATGTTAAACGCCTTGTAATGGAGGTACAAGGAGAAGAAGAAAAGCTGCTGGTAATAAGCAAAGCCAATAACGATAAGGCTTTACTCACAATGAGATTAATTTTGTACGTGTTGGGTGGCGTAATAATTATACTATTAATTGCCATTTTAATGCGCATGCAACGCACCATTTACGAAAAACAAACCACAGCATTATTGCACGAACATGCCACACTTATAGACCTTAGTACCGAAGCCATTATTACTACGGATGCGCATTTTAATATTGTGCAATGGAGCAAAGGCGCAGAAAAATTGTACGGCTACACAAAAGAAGTCGTATTGGGCAAAGGTGTTATACAGTATGTGGCCTCTAAAATTGATAGGAATACTAGAAAAAATTTTATTAAAGACTTACAAAAAAACGGTACTTGGCAAGGCGAAATGGTACAGTTTGATAAAAATGGTAACGAAATGAACTTGGTAATTTCTTACTCTCAAATTTTAAATGCAGATGGTACTATAAAAGGTTATACAAGCACAAGGTCAGATATAACCGAACGCAAAAAGCTGGAACTGGCATTACAACAATTAAACACTAATCTAGAATTGGAAATAACGCAAAAAACAGCCGAAATAAAAGAGGTTTTCCAACGGATGCAGAAGGCTTTTTTAGCGTTTGATGCTAATTGGAACTGTACTTACGCCAATCAGTCTATTATGAAATATCTAAATGCAACACATGAGCATTTGATTGGCTGTACCCTCGAAAATCTGTTTCAAGGTATTGTGGAAACCAATTTTTATAAAACCTGTATCACCGCCATGCAAACCCAACAAACGTATGATATACAAGAATATATACCATTATTCGATTGCTGGTTCGAGAGTAGTATTTACCCATCACCACAAGGGGTATCTATTTATATAGCAGATATTAGTAAAGAGAAAAAAGCCCAAAAAGAATTACTGGAACAAAAAAAGCAGTTACGCAATCTATCCAATCATATACAAGATTTACGTGAAGAGGAACGGAAAATTATTGCAAGAGAACTGCACGACGATCTTGGGCAAATGGCAACGGTTTTAAAAATCGATATTCGGTCACTAAAAAACAGTTTGGTAAATAGCAGTATTCAAATACTGGAAAAAGTTAACCACACCCTTGAAACGGTAGATACACTAATATATAAAATAAGAAAAATTTCGCATGAGCTACGCCCAAGTTTATTAGATAACCTTGGCTTGCAAAGCGCCTTAAAAAGTCATTGTTTAGATTTTGAGAAAAATACAGGCATCAGTTGTTTTTTTTATAACGAGACACTGGACGAACGCTTGCCGCAGGATTTTGAAACCGCTTTGTTCAGGATTTGCCAAGAGTCGCTCACCAATATTATGCGTCATGCAGATGCTTCAGAAGTAGTGGTTGTATTATCAAAAAATGATAACGACATCGCTTTAAAAATTACTGATAATGGAAAGGGATTTTGTATAACAACTAAAAATAATACACTTGGTCTAGTGGGTATCACCGAAAGGGCGGCCAGCATAAAAAGCAACCTCACTATTGAAAGTGCGATTGGCGCCGGTACTACCATTACTGTTAGGGGCGTATTACACGAAAACGAGTTGTTG
>JAYWCY010000401.1:0-10223 GCA_043780175.1 Chitinophagales bacterium | reverse complement strand
TTCTTTTGGGTGTTTGTTACTCCATACGATATTCCTGGGCAGCGTAACAAGCCAGATAGCCCTTTGGATGCGCTTAAAAAGCGTTACGCACAAGGCGAGATAAGTACCAATGAGTATCACGCACTTCTTAAAAATTTATAGTACTATCAGTAGTCTACAATAGTAATCATACATTTTAAATAATTATAAAAACGTACAACAATGACAACAAATATTGGATTACCAGAAGCAGACCGCCTAGCAGTTGCAACACAATTGGCCAAATTATTGGCTGATGAGTATGTATTATATACCAAAACCAAAAATGCCCATTGGAATATTGAAGGGATTGATTTTTACGATAAGCATAAGTTTTTTGAAGTCCAATTTGCGCAGCTAGATGCAATGATCGATAATACAGCCGAACGCATTCGTACAATAGGGCATTATGCTGGTGGTAGTTTAAAATCCTTTTTAGAGTTAACGCATCTTACAGAACAAAGTAGGGGGAAAAATGATGGTGAAGGTTATATTAAAGAATTACTATCAGACCACGAAAGTATTATCATCTTTTGCCGTGAAAGTATTGAGTGTTTTAGTAAAGAATACAAAGATTTTGGTACCATAGATTTTATAACGGGCTTAATGGAAGAACACGAAAAAATGGCTTGGTTTTTACGTTCACATTTAAAATAACGACGCATGATGTACGACAATTATTTCTGGGGGATGAATGCTATTTGGTGGTTTATTTGGTTTATCCTGATCATTTGGGTGTTTGCAACCCCTTATGATATTCCTGGTCAAAAGCGACGTAAAAACACGCCATTAGATATTTTGAAAAGACGCTTTGCTGCTGGTAAAATAACATTAGAGGACTATGAGGAACGCAAAAGACTAATAGCGCAAGATGCAGCAAGTGTGTAATATGGCGTTTTAAAGCGCCATTCACTGTAAAATATTAAAAGGTTCGTTCGAGAAATTGAACGAACCTTTTAGTGTATAAAATAATTTGGTAATTGGATTTCTTCTACAATTAGGTTTGGCTTTGCGATATTGGGTTCCCACCCAAGCACTTAATCGCTTTTTGCTACGTAGATGCTTCGTTCCTAGTGTAGGCTTCCCTTTTTTAGTACAATTCAAAAGTAGAATTATTCAATCATTTTGATTTCTTTGAACCTATCTATTGGGCGCTGCGTAGCTGAAGCGAAACGGCACCCAATAAATAGATGCTTTTTTATTTATATACTGCCGGCGTAATAATACGGGAGTATGGTTACTAATTTTTTGTAGAGGTGCTAATTTTGGTGCCTCTTTTTTATATAGCCTACCTACTTTGTAAGGCCTACAAGCAACCTTATTACTTAAAGGGTAATACCATTTTTAACGGGCACTTATGCCAGCACATTCCCAAAACAACATGAGTGATATCTGTGAGTAATGTAAGTTTTACTGGTAATTGTGTAATATTCCCGCCTAGCAATTAATAGACCTTTGTGCACTGAATTTTTTGGTCTCTAGAAAGGATCAAATCAAAATTTACACAAATGCAAGCTAGTGATTGGTAAGATATTGCATGTATCTATCAACCCTTTTGCATGTAACACTTTAATAACAAAAAATAGAGAAAATATGACAGTATTAATGGTACTAACATCGCATAGTGAGCTAGGTAATACAGGCGAGAAAACAGGTTTTTGGATAGAGGAATTTGCAGCACCTTATTACACCTTATTTGATGCAGGTGTTACTATTACATTGGCTTCGCCAAATGGTGGTCAGCCGCCAGTAGATCCTAAAAGTGAAGCTGCCGATGCGCAAACACCTGCTACCAAGCGCTTTTATGCAGATTATGAATTGATAGATAAAGTAGCCACCACTTTAAAACTAAGTAAGGTGCATCAAGCCGATTACGATGGCGTGTTTTACCCAGGTGGTCACGGCCCTTTGTGGGATTTGGCAAATGATACCAATTCTATTGCTTTGATAACAGATTTTTACGAGCATAATAAACCCATTGCTTTTGTATGCCATGCACCAGCTGCTTTGATAAATGTAGTATTGGAAAATGGCGAGCCATTGGTAAAAGGTAAAAACCTAACGGGCTTTTCTAATACCGAAGAAGCCGCAGTGAAACTAACAGATATCGTACCTTTTTTACTAGAAGATACACTGGTACACCTTGGGGCACATTATAGTAAAACCAGTAATTGGGGTAGCTATACGCAGCAAGATGGGTTGTTAATTACTGGGCAAAATCCTGCCTCATCAGAGGCAGTTGCAAAGCTGCTTTTGTCTGCTATTATAGCTAACAATGATGTAAATAGGTAACCAACAAATATTAACTACCATGGGTTATTACGTGTTTAAAAAATGTAGAGATGCTTGCCTTAAATGTACAGCGCTTTGCGTGCAGTTAAATATGGAATGTGCAGATGCATGCAAAAGCATGTAATAAAAATTAGTGTAGAAAGAAATAAGGTATTAACCGGAAATTTACACAAAGTACCGCTAGCAGCTATAAAGTATACAATAATTAATAACATTTCTTTTAAATTAGTGTTAGAGTTGCTATCAACAATTGGTTCGGGGGGTAATAACAAACCAGTAGCCAAGCAAGCCGTTGGCAGCATGACTGTAGAACTAGGGCGATTTTTTTATTGATAGTGCGGCTGTTACTGATTTTTAAAGCTACCAAGGTTACAGATTGTGTTAAATGACAAACGTATTTATTTTACAAACAACAGGGAATTACTGGTTTGTATGGGTATGTACAGATCAAATTGGCGCCGCAGGTAGCCATTTTTATACGCAAATACAGAAGCTAGTAAATATTTTTGCTGATGATAACTTAGGTAATCCTTTGCTAGATTCATTAAAAAACAGTAGTGCAAAATCCAGTAGTGCTAGTCGTTTTAATAATGCTGAACAAGCACAACCATTAGAATCATTAGTAACCATTACTTTTTTAAATATGCTTTTAAAATGTACGGCGGGCATAAGCCATTTATGTAAAAACTGTTGAATGACATACAATTGGAAGACTAATAATAAAGGGATGGGATAGGGGTCTTCACTGTTTTTGTGCTTATCATTAAAAAAACACTGATACTTAATTAGCTAAAGTCAAATAAGCATCGCAAAACAGAAAATCCTTTTTAATCTGCGTGATCAGTACAATATGGATTGCAATTTGTTAAAATGGTTCTATGTGTGAATGTTATAACTTATTTATCTAGTATTATAAAGGGTTCTAAAAGAACTTTGTATGTATTTATTTACCTCTTAAAAAATCTAGTTATTGAAAATATTTATAAAATATATGGTTAGTAATCGCTGTAAAATGGCTGTAAAAGAAGCCTTACGGTGTATCGGTTTACACTTCATAGTGGTAGATTTAGGTGAGGTAGATATTATGGAAGAGCTAACCAGAGAACAATACGAACTGTTACGGATGGCATTGCACGAATCAGGATTAGAACTAATGGATGATAAAAAAGCCATCCTAATAGAAAGAATTAAAACCATTGTGGTGGAGATGATTCACCATAGTGATGAAGCAATAAAAGTAAATTTCTCGCATTATTTAAGTGACAAGTTGCATCATGATTATACATATTTATCCAACCTATTTTCTGAAGTACAAGGCACTACCATAGAACAATATATTATTGCGCATAAGGTAGAGCGTATTAAAGAGTTAATCATTTATAACGAGTTAAACTTAACAGAAATAGCTTGGAAAATGAATTACAGTAGCGTTGCACACTTATCTAATCAGTTTAAAAAAATTACAGGGTTGTCACCTACACATTTTAAACAATTAAAAGAAAAAAAGAGACGACCAATAGAAGAAATTTAGGGATTCTGAACGCCTAAAGAGATATTGTATATAATAAAAATAGTCATAGATAAGTACATCTTAAAATGAATAGAACAAAAACACATCATTCTGAATATGCTAGCAGTTTAATTGAAGCTAGTTTAGATCCTTTATTCACTATTAATGTAGAAGGTAAGGTAACTGATATGAATCAAGCCGCCATCAATGTTACTGGTGTTGCAAGAGAAGAATTAATTGGTACAGATTTCTTCACCTATTTTACCCAACCCGCAAAAGCTAGGAAGGTATATGAAGAGGTTTTTGCAAAAGGTTTTGTAGTGGATTATCCACTGGTGATACGTGATCACAAACTAACCAATGTATTATTTAATGGCTCAGTTTATAAAGACAATGCAGGCAATGTAGTAGGTGCAGTGGTAGTTGCTAGAGATATTACAGAACAAAAACGTATTTCTACAGAACTAACCGAGGCAAAGATTTTTGCCGAAGAAGCTACAGTCATTGCTGAGGGGGCAAAAAATAAAGCTGAAGAAGCCACCCATATTGCAGAAGAAGCTGTAAAAGCAAAGCAGCAGTTTTTATCAAACATGAGCCATGAGATACGAACGCCCTTAAATGCAATTATTGGTTTTACAAAAGTGGTAGCCAAAACTAGCTTAACATCTAAGCAAAAAGAATATATATCGGCCATAAAAATGAGCGGCGATGCCTTGATTTTATTGATAGACGATATACTAGACCTAGCCAAGGTAGATGCCGGCAAAATGACCTTTGAGCAAATGCCCTTTAAAATGGCAACATCCATATCGGCCATGTTGCATTTGTTTGAAACTAAAATTCAAGAACGAAATTTAGACTTAGTCATTGCTTTTGATAATGCAATACCAGAAGTATTAGTAGGCGATTGCGTGCGGCTTCATCAAATTATTTTAAACTTGGTAAGCAACGCTGTAAAATTTACCAATAATGGCAAAATTACCGTAAGCGTAAACTTGTTTAGCGAAGATGCCGAAAATGTGACCGTAAAGTTTGATGTTGCAGATACCGGTATTGGTATTGCAGATGAAAAATTAGAAAAAATATTTGAAAATTTTCAACAAGCATCTAGCGGCACTGCTAGGTTGTATGGTGGCACTGGCTTAGGTTTAGCCATCGTAAAGCAATTGGTGGAGGCACAAGGTGGCACCATTACCGTACAAAGTAAGCTAGATGAAGGCTCTGTATTTAGCTTCTTATTGACTTACCAAAAAACCAATGAAACCACCCCAATAGTAGCCGACATAGTGGAGCTAGAGACCGAAATTAAAAATATAAAAGTGCTGGTAGTAGAAGATATTCCACTAAACCAATTGCTAATGAAAACCATTTTAGATGATTTTGGCTTTGAAATAGATATAGCCGAAAATGGTAGGGTAGCTGTAGAAAAAACGGCATTAAATACCTACGATATCATTTTGATGGACTTGCAAATGCCCGAAATGAACGGATTTGAAGCCACAGAATATATTAGAAATACGCTACACCTAGAAATGCCTATTATTGCCTTAACGGCCGATGTGACTACTGTTGATTTAAAAAAATGTATGGCAGTGGGTATGAATGATTACATTGCTAAACCAGTTGACGATCAACTGCTATATAGTAAGATGCTGACTGCATTAAAAAAAGCACAAGATGCAAAATCTACTATAGCAGCAGCGTTAATGGTAAATAATGTTATTAAAGAACGATATATTAATATGGATTATTTGTTGCGCCGTACAAAGGCAAATCCTGTATTAATAATGGAAATGATAGCATTGTATTTAGAGCAAACCCCACCTTTAGTAAGCTTAATGAAGCAAAGTTTAGAGGCTAAAGATTGGCAGGCATTATATGCTGCGGTACATAAAATGATACCATCATTTGCCATAATGGGTATTAGTGTACATTTTGAAAACATGGCAAAACAAGTGCAAGAATATGCCAATGCCCAACTTAAAAGTGAAGGCATTGACGAACTGGTATTACAGCTTGAAAATGTGTGTGTACAAGTTTGTAAAGAATTAGAAGAAGAGTTTAACAAGATTAAAAACAATAACTAGTGGATAATAATAAAGTAAAAATATTTTTGGTTGATGATGATGCCTTGTACCTGAAAGCATTAGAAATAGAATTTTTGCAACATGCAGATTTTGATATTGAAACCTATGCCACAGGGGAGCTTTGTTTAAAGCATTTATCACATCAACCAGATTTGGTTATTTTAGATTATCATCTAGATGGTATACATACCAATGTCATGAATGGTATAGACGTTTTAGATGGTATTAAAGCCCAGCAGCCAGAGTTGCCCGTCATTATGCTATCTTCTCAAGACAAAATTGATGTGGCCGTTAATTGCATGCATCACAAGGCATTTGATTATGTGGTAAAAAACGAAACAGCATTTATACGCTTGCAAAAAGCCATTTCTACTATTTTTTTATACCGAAATATGGAAAAACAATTAAGCTGGTATATGAGTCGTATGTAATATAGAAGTTGATTGTCACGTAGAATATTATAATAACTCACTGAATTGAATGGTTGAACATCAGGGCTTGTAACTACTCGAGATACATCCAAAGCAAAATATAAATAACATCTATCTCAAAAGGGTGAAAATCAAATAATACAGATGACTTTGTTAGGCATAAAGCCATAGCCACAGCCGCGAAATAATTAGAAGATTAGTTTGGATCTTACAAAGCCGATAATGAATGAAATAAGCAGGCTATTATTTGTACAATTCACACATTATAAGGTTGGTATTGTTTATTAAACCTACCTTTCATACTGCATAGTTTTAAACGTTTTATAATAAATTTAATAGCGTGCTAGGCAACCAATTAAGTTTATGGCAAGGTGTATAATGGACTATTTTAAAAAACCATTTTTTTGAAAATTTACATACAAAATATGGTTTGCATACGCTGCAAATTAGTAGTTAAAGACGAGCTGTCTAAACTAGGGCTTACTTTTTTGCATGTAGATTTGGGCGAGGCGGTATTGGAAGCGGCACTTACTGATGCAAAACGCATTGCTTTAAAAGCTGCTTTGTTAAAGATGGGTTTAGAATTAATGGATGACAAGAAAAGTGTATTAATACAAAAAATCAAGAATGTAGTGGTTGAGTTGGTACATTATTCAGACGAACCTTTACGTGTAAATTTCTCAGAATATTTAAGTGATAAGTTACAGCATGATTACACCTATCTTTCCAACCTATTTTCAGAAGTACAGGGTACTACCATCGAGAAATTTATTATTGCCCACAAAATTGAACGCGTTAAAGAACTATTGGTTTACAACGAGCTCAATCTTTCAGAAATAGCCTATCAAATGCACTACAGTAGTGTGGCTTATCTATCAACGCAGTTTAAAAAGGTAACTGGTTTAACCCCTTCTCATTTTAAGCAATTAAAATTAAAAAAACAATCAATGGTAGAAGATATTTAAATGATATACTTTATTTTTTTTCGTAATGTTTTTTATCAGCAACTATTTTATTAAATAAAAGGCGTATAAGTAATGGATAAGTTAATAAAGGCAGACATAGGATTAGGTGGCGAAATTCCAAAAGGTAAACCACATATCATTGTATCAATAATAGATTATGTAGCTAATGCGGTAGTAAGTAAAACCATAATGCGAAAAACCACTGGCAATGTAACCTTAATGTCGTTTGATATGGGGGAAGAGATAGCTGAGAAAACATCGCCATTTGATAATTTTATTCAAGTAATTGATGGCACAGCAGAAATAGAAATTAGAAAAGAAAAATTTAAACTAAAACTGGGCGAAGGCATAATTATACCAGCACATGCGGCACATTGTTTTAATGCAGATGTACGCTTTAAAATGATATCTACAATTATTAAAAGTGGTTACGAATCATAATATTTATTTGATAGATATGCTGATTGGTTAAGTGCATAATAGGGTGGAAATTGTATAAATTTTAATAATAATGTTGTAATATTTTTTACTAATAGTTCAATCACCTTTGTAATAGTAACATTTACCTAAAAGCTAATTATATTATGAATACCGTAACTATTTCTCGAAAAATGAAAGTAAAGCCAGACTTTATGTATACCCAAGTATATGAAGTACCAACCTTATTAACAAATATAGATTTATCGTTAATGGTGTTAAAGTTGCAGTTAGAAAATACAGACCACAAAGTATATTTAGATATTATAACAAGAAGTTCTCATCGTATCAACAACGTTATTAACCAGTTATTACTCCCTCAAAATCTTGATGAAGTTGTATTGGAGCAAATATCTATGCATCAATTACTAGACAATGTGCTAAATATTGTCAATGACAGAATAACTTTAAAACAGGTGACTATCATCAAAAAATATGCAAAAGAAGATTGCAAAATGCTGCTAGATATACCAAAAATAACGATTGCGCTTACCAATATTATTATTAATGCATTGGATGCAATGGTGTATGGGAAAGGTACGTTAACAATAAAAACCAAAGTAATAGATGGGCAATGTACTGTGCAAATAGAAGATAACGGTTGCGGCATTGCCAAAACCAATTTAAAATATATTTTCAAGCCATATTACAGCAACAAACCTGGTGGTTTAGGGCTTGGTTTGTCAACAACTAATACTATTTTAAAAGCAAGTAAAATTGGTATAAATGTTAGATCTGTAGTAAGTGAGGGCACTTCCTTTATGCTGCAATTTAATAATGCGATAGCGATTTAGCGCATTTAAAATACTAAAAAAACAGGAAAATAGGGGTATTTTTTTGCTAATGTCTGGCTCCTGTAAAGGAAGCTGGACATTTTTTTGTAATTAAAAAATTATAAAAGTAAACCTTGAATATGTGGCAAGGCATAAAAAAAACCTCACAGTTCACAGTTGTGAGGTTTTTAGTGACCGCGTTAGGATTCTTTACTTAATAGTCAACAAAACTGATTTATCAGTTCAATACATTATTTTTAATCAAGCAATCTTTAAAATTAAAAATTGCAATTAAAGTTGAGTAGTATGATCAATAAAAAAGTTGAGAATGCAGAAGAAGCTATTTCGGATATCAAAGACGGAGATACACTCATGCTGGGTGGATTTGGATTATGCGGCATTCCAGAAAATTGTATTTCTGCGCTTGTAAAAAAAGGTGTTAAAAATCTTACTTGTATTTCCAATAATGCAGGGGTAGATGATTTTGGTATTGGTTTAATGCTTCATCAAAGGCAAGTCAAAAAAATGATCGCTTCCTATGTTGGAGAAAATGCAGAATTCGAAAGACAATTATTATCAGGTGAGCTTAATGTAGAGCTAATTCCTCAAGGCACCTTGGCATTTAGATGCATGGCTGCTGGATATGGTATGCCTGCAATATTCACACCTGCTGGTATTGGAACAGAAGTGGCGATTGGAAAAGAAGTGAGAAATTTTAATGGGAAAGATTATTTATTAGAAACTGCTTTCAATGCAGATTTTGCAATTGTAAAAGCTTGGAAAGGAGATACATCGGGTAACCTTATTTTTAAAGCCACTTCTAGAAATTTTAATACAGTGATGGCAATGGCGGGTAAAATAACGATTGCGGAAGTAGAGGAGCTAGTAGCACCAGGCCAACTAGATCCCAATCAAATCCATGTACCTGGAATTTATATACACAGAATTTTTCAGGGTAGTCATTATGAAAAGCGTATTGAAAAGAAAACAGTTTCCAAATAATTGATGATTCAAATTTTACACCATGTTAGATAAAGAAGCGATTGCAAAAAGAATTGCAAAAGAGATACAACATAATTCATATGTTAATTTAGGCATTGGTATCCCAACGCTTGTAGCAAATTATATTCCTAAAAATATTGCTGTTTGCTTTCAATCAGAAAATGGACTATTAGGCATGGGACCCTTCCCTACAGAAGCAGAAGTGGATGCAGATTTAATTAATGCAGGCAAACAAACTATTACGATGTTGCCTGGTGCTGCTATTTTTGATTCTGCCTTGAGCTTTGGTATGATTCATGCGCAAAAAATTGATTTAACTATTTTAGGTGCGATGGAAGTTTCAGAAAATGGTGATATCGCCAACTGGAAAATTCCTGGTAAAATGGTGAAAGGAATGGGAGGTGCAATGGACCTTGTTGCATCTGCAAAAAATATTATTGTTGCCATGCAGCATGTCAATAAAGATGGAGAAAGTAAATTATTACCCAATTGCACCTTACCACTGACTGGTATTAGATGCGTAAAAAAAATAGTAACAGAATTGGCTGTCCTTTCTGTTTTACCAGAAGGTGGTTTTAAATTGCTGGAAAGAGCGCCCGGTGTTTCAGTTGAAACCATCAAAAAAGCCACGCTGGGAAAACTCATCATTGAAGGTGAGATCCCAGAAA
>JAYWCY010000400.1:0-6319 GCA_043780175.1 Chitinophagales bacterium | reverse complement strand
AAAGCCACGCTCTCTAAAACCAGTTGCTACTTCATTGGTTTTTGGATCTGTCCAATCCATAGCAAAGGTTGGAAAGCCCAATCTATCGCCATCACGTTTACTCAATTTACCATTACCATCTGGTTTTAATATCAAAGGTAAATGCGCCCATTGCGGCATATTTTCAATCCCAAATAAATAACGCCACAGCAATATATGCACTGGTGCACTTGGCAACCATTCTTCACCACGAAACGCATGGGTAATTTGCATTAAATAATCATCTACCACCACTGCTAAATGATAAGTCGGCATACCATCGGCTTTTAGCAAAACCTTATCATCAACTTGGCTGGTATTAAAGGTTACGTCACCGCGGATCATATCTGTAAATGTTACATTTTCATCCAATGGCAAATGAATACGGATGACATAAGGCACACCTTCTGCTAATAATTTTTGCGTGGCTTCATCTCCCAAAACCAGTGAATTTTTTAAGCTACTTCTGGTTGCATAATTGTATTGAAAATTAGCAATTTCTTTACGCTTAGCATCTAATTCCTCGGCTGTATCAAAAGCATAGTAAGCGTTACCATTAGCAATTAATTGATCAGCATATTGCTTGTAAATTGGTTTGCGTTCACTTTGCCTGTAAGGTGCAAATGGGCCACCATGTAAGGCGCTTTCATCTGGCTCTAAACCACACCATTTTAATGTTTCAAAAATATAAGCCTCAGCACCTTCCACAAATCTTGTTTGGTCGGTATCTTCTATTCGTAATATAAAATCGCCGCCATGCTGTTTGGCAAATAAATAATTAAATAACACCGTTCTTACACCGCCCAAATGCAAACCACCAGTTGGTGAAGGGGCAAATCTTACACGTACTTTCTTCGTATTCATGTTGCAAATATAAATGGTGTTGCATGGTTAGTGATTGATTTTGCAACTTTCTAAAAAAGCTGTAATGTTACGATATGAAAAAGAACAAACTTGCCAATATTATCGTAATTGTTGTTATTACTTTAACAATGATGCTACCTGCCAGTGCATATACTACACCAAAAGGCGACTATTATCAACTAACTGTGTATCACTTTAAAAGTAGCCAACAGCAGGCTACTACTGAAGCGTATTTAAAAAGTATTTATCTACCAGTACTTCATTCAATAGGTTTAAAAACTATTGGTGTATTTACAAGTATTGATAATGATACAGCATCAGATAAAAGATTATATGTATTGGTGCCAATAAAAAATTTAGCACAAATAGCAGCGATTTCGTCTGCAATAGCTACTAGCAATTTGGTAAAGCAAGATAGCACAGGCTATACTTATGCGCCATTTAATAATCCGGCTTTTGAACGCATAGAAACCATTGTATTAAAAGCTTTTGAGAAAATGCCTTTTATGCAAACACCGCAGTTAAATAGTGCTGCAACAGATAGAGTGTATGAATTACGGAGCTATGAAGCTGCTAGCGAGCAATTATACCGTCAAAAGGTAAAAATGTTTAATACAGGTGGAGAAGTAGCATTGTTTAAACGTTTAAATTTTAATGCCGTTTTTTATGCGGAAGTTTTGGCTGGTAGCAAAATGCCAAATTTAATGTATATGACTACGTTTAATAACAAAGCAGAAAGAGATGCACATTGGAAAATATTTAGTGCGGATGCAGAATGGAAAACCCTGTCGGCTTTACCAGAATATCAAAATACTGTTTCAAAAAATGATACCCGTTTTTTACACCCAACAAGCTATTCTGATTATTAGAAAATAAAAAATAACATCAATCCACGCTGCTTGCATGACAGTACATGATGGCTAATAAGCATAACACTTTTACTTTGGTGCTTCATTGCTTAGTCCATTAAGAAAAAACACAATTCATGCAAGTTATTTTAGGCGTTATTTTTCATTTCATTGGCGGTTTTGCTTCTGGCAGTTTTTATATGCCTTATAAAAAGGTAAAAGGTTGGAGCTGGGAGAGCTTTTGGATTGTTGGTGGTCTGTTTTCTTGGTTAATTGTACCACCAATTGCAGCTTATTTAACAATACCTGGTTTTGCAGAAATTATAAAAAACACCCCGTCGCATATACTTGCTACTACCTATATAATGGGTTTGCTTTGGGGTATTGGCGGCTTAACTTATGGCCTTGGTGTTCGCTATTTAGGCGTCTCGCTTGGTAGTTCTATCATACTTGGTTTATGCTCAGTTTTTGGGGCTTTAATCCCATCAGTTTATTATTATTACAATCCTACTAAAGGCAAGGATACCATTGTTGATTTATTTACTAGCCATTGGGGTATCATGGTAATTCTGGGTCTTGCGGTTTGTGTTATCGGCATTATTATTAGTGGCAAAGCTGGTGCCATGAAAGATAAAGATCTTGGTAGTACCCATACCGATGCTTCAGGTAGCGAATTTAAACTAGGCAAAGGCTTGGTGCTCGCTATTATTTCAGGTGTATTAAGTGCTTGCTTTAGCTTTGGTATAGAAGCTGGCAGTAGCATGGGCGCTACAGCTAATACGCTTTGGAAAGCTGCAAATCCACAAGAAACGGGTGAATTTTTATTTAAAAACAATGTTATTTTCGTAGTGATACTTTGGGGCGGCTTAACTACCAATTTTATTTGGTGCATGATTTTAAATGCCCGTAACAAAACTTTTGGTGATTACACCAATAAACAATCCCCATTACTTAATAACTATTTATTGTGTGCTTTGGGCGGTACTATGTGGTTTTTACAGTTCTTCTTCTATGGTATGGGCGAGAGCAAAATGGGCAATGGTGCAAGCTCTTGGATATTACACATGTCATTTATCATTTTAGTAGCCAATATGTGGGGCTTATTGCTAAAGGAATGGAATGGCGTAAGCAAAAAAACAACTACAACTATTATTATAGGTATTATAACAATCATTGCTTCTGTAATTATAGTAGGATATGGCAACTCGTTAAAACCTTAGATTTAAAAAGAATATTTTATGTCAACAACAGTATCAGAATTTAAACATGTAAGCTATTTGTGGGATGCTGCTGCGGCAGCGGCTATGGCAGGCGATGAAGTAGCGTTGTTAATCTATCGCTCCAACCTATTAGGTGCAGATTTACGATTAACCAATTATGGTGGTGGTAATACGTCTTGCAAGGCAATGACCAAGCATGTATTAACTGGTGAAACAACCGAAGTAATGTGGGTAAAAGGTAGTGGTGGCGATTTAGGTTCTATTAAAAAAAGTGGCTTGGCTGCTTTGTATATGGATAGGTTATTGAGTTTGAAGAATGTGTACCGTGGTATTGAATATGAAGACGAAATGGTAGAATTATTTAACCATTGCATTTATGATTTGGCGTCAAAGGCACCATCTATTGATACGGCTTTACATGGTTTTTTACCATTTAAACATATTGACCATTTACATCCAGATGCGGCTATTGCCATTGCAGCTGCGAAAGATGGTAAAAAAATTACCCAAGAATTATTCAGTGGTACTATTGGCTGGGTAGAATGGCAAAAACCAGGTTTTGATTTAGGCTTGCAATTGAAGCAATGTTTAGACGAAAACCCAGGTATTCGTGGTATTATGCTGGGTTCTCATGGTTTATTTACTTGGGGCGATACCGCTTACGAAAGCTATATCAATACCTTAGAAGTCATTGAACGTTGTGCAGACTATTTACAAGATCATATTGGTAAAAAAGCACCAGTTTTTAGTGGTCAAAAATTAGCATCTTTATTAAAAGAGGATCGTTTAAAACAAGCGGCTTCACTAGCCCCAATTTTACGTGGTTTTTGCTCTTCGCAAACAAAAATGATTGGCCATTTTACGGATGATGATCGGGTTTTAGAATTTATTAATAGCAACGATTTGGACAGATTAGCACCCTTAGGTACTAGTTGCCCAGACCACTTCTTACGTACTAAAATCAGCCCATTAGTATTAGATATTCAAGCTGGTGATGACTTAAGTAATATTACGGCTATTAAAGCGAAACTAGCACCACAATTTGAGGCGTATCGCCAAATGTATACTGACTATTACACTACTTGTAAGCACCCAAATAGTCCTGCTATTCGTGATACAAATCCGGTAGTAATTATTTTTAGAGGAGTGGGCATGTTCACATTTGCGAAAGACAAACAAACTGCGCGTGTTGCTGCTGAATTTTATATCAATGCCATTAATGTGATGAAAGGTGCAGAAGCAATTTCTGAATATACTTCATTGCCTCGCCAAGAAGCTTTTAATATTGAATACTGGTTACTAGAAGAAGCTAAATTACAACGGATGCCAAAACCTAAGTCTTTAAGTGGCCGTATTGCATTGGTTACAGGTAGTGCTGGTGGCATAGGGAAAGCAATTGCTAAGAAATTTATAGAAGAAGGTGCTTGTGTGATTTTAAACGATATGAACGCTGAACGGTTAGAAGCCGCAGGTGAAGAATTTAAAATACAATATGGTAAAGATGCGTACGCAACTGCCGTATTAGATGTTACCAACGAAGCACAAATAAAAAATGCGATGGATGCAGCAGCATTGGCGTTTGGCGGCGTAGATATTATCATTAACAATGCTGGTTTATCTATCTCTAAAACGATTCAAGACCATACTGAAAAAGATTGGGATTTATTGTACGATGTATTGGTGAAAGGTCAATTTTTTGTGACACAAGCTGCTGTTGCAGTAATGCGCAAGCAAGATATTGGTGGTGACGTCATTAACATTGTAAGTAAAAATGCGCTAGTATCTGGGCCAAACAATGCTGGTTACGGTTCTGCTAAAGCGGCACAATTACACCTAAGTAGATTAAATGCGGCAGAATTAGGTGGGGATAAAATTAGAGTCAACGTTATTAACCCAGATGCGGTGATAAGCGATAGTAATATTTGGGCAGGTGGCTGGGCCGAAGGACGTGCAAAAGCCTATGGTGTTACCGTTGCCGAATTACCAGCATACTATGCCAAACGTACTTTACTCAACGAGATTATTTTACCTATTGATATCGCCAATGCTTGCTATGCTTATGTTGGTGGTTTATTAAGTAAATCTACTGGTAATGTATTGAATGTAGATGGTGGCGTGGCAATGGGATTTGTAAGATAAAATGTCTGAACTTGGATTTAGAAGGATTAAATTGATTAAAGGGATTTCATTCAGCGTTTTCCGTAATTTCTGCGAGAGAAAATAAAGATACTATGACAAGAGTAGCATTTAAAATGACATTATTTTCTGGTAAAGAAGCAGAATATAAAAAACGCCACGACGAATTATGGCCTGACTTGGAAGCCTTATTAAAAGCAACTGGTATCAGCGAATATTCTATTTTTTTGGATGAAACAACCAACAGTCTATTTGGTGTTTTAAAAGCAGAAGATCCAAAGGCATTGGATAATTTACCCTCTCATGCAGTGATGCAAAAATGGTGGGCTTATATGGGGGATATTATGGAATCTAATCCAGATAATTCGCCTATAAGTGTATCTTTAAAAGAGGTGTTTTATATGCCGTAAAAAGATGCCCCTAACCCCTAAAGGGAAATTATTGTACCGGGTATTAGTAGTAAAATGAACAACGAAAAACACAACAATTATTAATCTTGTTTCTAACTTCCCTTTAGGGGTAAGAGGGCAAAAATTTCTACCGATGTTACTGGATAAACAACTGATTGAAGATCAAAATAAAAGCTTACTACCTGCTCATCAACGCAGCTTTGAATTTACAGCTGAAAGCGTAGCAAACTTGGATGAAGTACTTAAGAAATTAGTCGCTTTTCAAATTGCCATTCCTTCTTGGGCTTTGGGTACTGGTGGTACAAGATTTGGGCGTTTTAGCGGTTCTGGCGAGCCTCGCAATTTGGAAGAAAAATTAAGTGATGTTGGTTTGTTACATGCTTTAAACCAATCAAGTGGTGCTATTTCATTACATATCCCTTGGGATATCCCACAAGATCATGCTGCTATTAAAGCATTAGCGGCTAGCTACGGTTTAAAGTTTGATGCGGTTAACTCTAATACGTTTCAAGACCAAGCAACACAAGAACATAGTTATAAATTTGGTTCGTTGCAACACGTTGATAAAGCAGTTCGTCAACAAGCTATTGATCATAATATTGAAGTCATTAAACAAGGGGTGGCATTGGGTTCTAAAGCATTAACTGTTTGGTTAGCTGATGGTTCTTGCTTTCCTGGTCAATTGAATTTTAGAGGCGCTTGGGAAAGAACTTACGAAAGCTTACAAGAAATTTATGCTGCTTTACCAGAAGATTGGAAAGTATTTGTTGAGTACAAAGCTTTTGAACCAAACTTTTACTCTATGAGTGTTGGTGATTGGGGT
>JAYWCY010000399.1:0-5962 GCA_043780175.1 Chitinophagales bacterium | reverse complement strand
CACCAGCAACAGACCCAAAATAAGCAAAGTGGTTTAATGGGCTAAAGTTAGAGCTGTTGTCTCTTCTGCCATTTACGGTTAAAAGATACCTGTCGTTATAATTATAATTTATTCTACCTAATAAAGAGGTTAATGCGTGGGCACTATAATAATCGTTAATGCTTTTATTAGCGGCATCAAGCGTACTTAACGAATAAAAATAAGGTTCTATAAAACCTGTACCAGTTGCAGTGTAATTAGCATCCTTATCATCTTGGTAAGTAATGCCTGCCAATACATCTAGTTTATGCTTTTTGTGTGTAATTTGATAGCTTAATGTGTTTTCTATTAATGCCGAAGAACCATTACCTATACCTTTTGCCATAAAGGCTTGTGTGTTTAAATAATACCAACCAAGATCGAAAGTGGGTTCAAAATGAAAATTATTCCAGTCGGTACGGTCATAGCTTAGGTTAAGCCTATACTTTAAGTTTTTAACTATTTCAATTTCAACAAAAGCACTTGCTAGTAAACGGTTGCGATCGCTATAGTCTTTCAATACATTGTTCATACCAACTACATTTAAAGTAATGGCACGTTGTGTGGCATTGTCGCTACCACCATAACCACGTAAACGATTGGGGTCATACACTGGCATAGTAGGTATAGCCGTTAATACGCTTGTTACGGCACCGCCAAACACAGCGTGGTATTGCATGGAGTTGTAAGGATTGACCTTGTGAGATTGTGTGTAGGCCAACTTAACGCCGTAACTAAATATTCCTTTTTTGCCTTGAAGATTGGTATTGATAGTGTAACGGTTATATTTCTGAGGGCCGTTATAAGTACTTGTTTGATCAAAATAACCTACCGATGCATTGTATGTTGTAAACTCATTACCACCAGAAACATTTACGTTGTGATCTTGGATAATACCTGTTTTAAAAGCCTCTTTCTGCCAATCAGTATTTACAGTTTTAATGTATTTAGGATTAGTAGGATCGTTACCAGGTGCCAATGTTAAACCTGCATTTGTTTCGGCAGCATTGGTAATTGTTTGGTAGCCAAGTCTGTTGGTAACCGGTATTTTTTTAGCTACATTTTGCATGCCAACATATGAGCTATAGTTTGTACGTAATGTGCCTGCCTTGCCTTTTTTTGTGGTAATAATTATTACACCACCATTTGCCCTAGAGCCATACAATGCAGCAGAGGAGGCATCTTTAAGCACTTGAATACTTTCAATATCATTAGGCGAAAAGTCGAATGGAGCAGAAACAGGTACACCATCAATTACAAATAAGGGGTCGCTGCCAGCTGATAAGGAGCTAATACCTCTTATTTTGATAGAGACATAGCCACCAGGCTCGCCACTGCCTTGCACCGTTAAGCCAGCCACTTGGCCTTGTAACATTTTTGCAACATCGTAAGTAGCAGTTTTTTTTGCGTCACTTACATTTACTACAGAAACGGCACCAGTTAGGTCTTTCTTTTTTACGGTACCGTAAGCTACAACTACTACATCATCTAAAGACTCATTTTTTACAACAAGTGATACGGAAATAGGTGCAGTGCCAACTATTTTTATTTCCTTGTTTTCAAAACCTACATAGCTTATTGCTAGTATTGAATTTTTGGGTGCAAGAATTGTAAATTTTCCAGCTACATCCGTAATGGTTGTTTTGCCCGAACTTTTAATACTTACAGATGCACCTTGTAATGGCTGCCCGGTAGCATTTGTTACTGTGCCAGAAACCTTATTAGTTTCTTGTGCATTTAATGGATTGCATGTAAACAGTATAACCATTGATAATAACATTGGTGCATACTGTTTAAGGCGCCATCGTTGTAGATACTTTTTCATAAAGCAAGTTTTAATTAGTAAAAATGTTTGGTTATTTGAGTTACACCTAAGCTGTTAATAATTAGGGATAAAAAATTTAAAAAAATGCCGAGGCATTTTTACTTTAGTAGTAATTGGCATATCAAAATCGTTTTGTAATTAATTAGTTGGTAAAAATGTTTTGTTTTTATTAATTATGTTATTCAATTAGTATCATAATTTCTTCAAAAGCTATCAACTTACTTTAGTTAAATAAATTCCTGCTTTTACAGCTTTTATAAACAGTTATTTTTGAGTAGGTCAGTCCTTTAAAAATCTATTTGCTTGTTAGTAGTTAACCATTTGTTACGTATTATTTTATTAACCATTTGCTTTATACAAGTAGATGGGCAGTCCTATTATTTTAGGCATTATCAGGTAGAAAATGGTTTATCAAACAATGCTGTCATCTGCACTTTACAAGATAGTAAAGGCTTTATTTGGTTTGGTACTAAAGATGGACTGAACAGGTTTGATGGCTACTCGTTTAAAGTTTTTAGAAACATACCTAACGATAGCACAAGCATTGGTAGCAATTTTATACGAAGTATTTTTGAAGACAGTAATGGTACTCTTTGGATTGCTACCGAAAGAGGGCTATACAAGTATAATGCAGGTAACGAGCGTTTCTCGCTACTAAAAATGACAGCCAATAATTTAGTAGTTGATGTGCGGGTGGATGCAAAAAATAATCTATGGTTTATCATGGGTTCTACACTAATTAAATATCAGCAAGCAACGGCACAAATACAAGTGTACGATACCCAAAAATACTTTGAAGCAACCTCTACTTGCATTTCTACCGATGGTAGTTTTTGGGTAAGCACAAGTGATGGCTTAATTGAGAAATATAATTATACCACTAATAGCTTTATCAGCTACAATTTATTTGCAAAATCAAAACTTACTACCTCACATTGGATACAAAAAATATATCCATCATCAAACAATCAACTGCTTATTGGTACTGCAACACAGGGTGTAAAGCTATTTAATGTCGCCACAGAAAAGTATCAAGACGTACTTACTGTTGATGCTAATAAGACGGAAATATTTGTAAGAAATTTTGTTGAAATATCACCATCGCAATTTTGGGTAGCAACAGAGTCTGGCATATTTATTTACAACACATCACAGAAGCAAATTACTAATTTGCACAAGGAGTATAATAATACGTATTCTATTTCTGATAATGCCGTGTATTGTTTTTGTAAAGACAAAGAAGGGGGCATTTGGGCTGGTACTTATTTTGGCGGTATTAATTATTCGCCTAGCCCATATACACCTTTTAAAAAGCTATTTCCGAAGGTTGGTGAAAATAGTTTAAGTGGTAATGTTGTAAGAGAAATTCATCAAGATAAAACGGGTAGTTTATGGATTGGTACAGAAGATGCTGGCTTAAATAAAATGGATACAGCTACAGGAAAGTTCACCTATTTTAAACCAACAGGTAGTAGTAAAAGTATTGCCTACACTAATATTCACGGGTTACTAGTAAATGCTAATGAGCTATGGATTGGTACGTTTGAACATGGGTTAGATGTAATGAATATAAATACTGGCAATATTATAAAACACTATGCATCTGGCATAGGCAAGCACCAATTGCGCAGCAATTTTATTTACTGCATTACTAAAACAAACACTGGTAATATTATTTTAGGAACAACTATTGGTGCCTATAAGTACAACAAACTTTCCGATGATTTTTCTTTATTAGAAATGATGCCTCTAAACAATTGGTATGCTTATTTGCTGCAAGATAAAAGTGGCATTACATGGGCAGCCACTTACGGCAATGGTATTTACTACTATAACGGAATGACTAAACAAAGCGGTAATTTAAAATTTGATAAAACTGATCCTAAGAGTTTGCCAAGCGATAGGGTTAATAGTATTTTTGAAGATAGTAATCAGCAACTATGGTTTGCCACAGAAAACGGGCTTTGTAAATTAGATAGTAACCATAAAAGTTTTAGCATTTATAACACATCTAATGGACTACCTAGTAACTTTATTTTAAGCTTACTAGAAGATGATAAAAATAATCTTTGGATAGCTACCTCAAAGGGTTTAGCATGTTTTAATAAAACGACGCAACAGGTTAAAGTATACACCCGTATCAATGGGTTGCTAAACGATCAATTTAATTTTAACTCTGCCTTTAAAGATGGTAATGGTAAAATGTATTTTGGCAGCGTCAAAGGGTTGATAAATTTTTATCCTAATAATTTTGTAGCCAATACGTTTACACCTCCCGTTTATATCACGGGCCTTCAAGTTTTTAATAAAGATATTGTTGTTGGCGAAAAAGGCTCCCCTCTGCAACAATCTATCATTAACACTAATAAAATTACACTCAATCACAACCAATCAACCATTAGTATAGACTTTGCTGCACTGAGTTATACGGCACCAGAAATGTCAGAATATGCATACAAAATGGAAGGGCTTGATAATAGTTGGACATATTTAAAAACAAATCGTAAAGCCTACTTCACAGATTTGTCGCCGGGCACTTATGTTTTTATAGTTAAAGCTGCTACTAACACAGGCATACTAAATGAAAAAGAAACACGGTTAACCATAGAGATTTTACCTCCATGGTGGTCAAGTACATGGGCTTATATTTTTTATACAGTTTGCATGGGGTTAATTATTTATTATGCAATTCGCACGTATAAAAAATCAATTGAAGCAACTAATAAAAGAAGGTTTGAGTTATTTGAAATAGCAAAAGCCAAAGAAGTTTACGAAGCTAAACTGAGTTTTTTTACCAATGTAGCACACGAAATAAAAACACCATTAACACTTATTAAAGCACCATTAGAAAAAGTAATAAAAAAAGCTGCCGGTATGCCCGATGTGATGAATCACTTAAAAATAATGGAACGAAATACGAACAGATTAATTGATCTTACCAACCAATTATTAGACTTTAGGCAAACAGAAATTAATAGTTTTAGTTTAAGTTTTGTAAGGGTAGACATAGCCGCGTTATTAGCAGAAACCTATCATAATTTTAAGCCATTGGCCGACCAAAATAAATTGCAATTTCATTTAAATATACCAACAGATGCAGTATATGCATATATAGATTTTGATGCGTTTAGTAAAATACTATATAATCTTTTTGGAAATGCTGTTAAATATGCTAAAACTACCGTTGTTGTTGAATTGCAGCCAATTGTTACTTCTGATAAATACTTTACAATAACTACTAAAAATGATGGTTTTATTATTCCAAATAATATGAAGGAAAAGATATACCAACCTTTTTTTAGATTAAAAGAAACAGAAAAGCAAAAAGGCACAGGCATAGGCTTAGCTTTATCTCGTTCACTAGCGCAATTACATACTGGAACCCTAGTGTTGAGCCAACCAGAAGCTAATATGAATGTGTTTGTATTAACCTTGCCTTTGCACCAAGACAATGAATTTAATTTATCGCAACCGTTAATTTAGGTAACTCAAATTAGTGTAATGAAACCAACAATTTTACTTGTAGATGATAATGAAGAAATACTAGACTTTATCAAAGATGATTTATGTGAAAAATATAATGTGCTTACTACAATAAACGGTAAAGAAGCTTTGGTAATACTTAAAGAAGAAGCCATACAATTAGTAGTTTCTGATGTAATGATGCCTGTAATGGATGGCTTTGAACTTTGTAAAATAATAAAAACGAGCTTTGAATATAGTCATGTACCGGTAGTATTATTAACTGCAAAAAATACGTTACAATCTAAAATTGAAGGGTTAGAATTAGGGGCTGATGCATATATTGAAAAGCCATTTTCGCCAGAATATTTGCAAGTGCAAATAGCCAATTTATTAGCTAATAGAGATAAAATTAAAGACTACTTTGCTAAGTCGCCATTGGTGCATATTAAAAGTATCGCCCACTCAAAATCAGATGAATTATTTCTTGAAAAATTGCAAGAAACAATTCACAGTAATTTAGAAGATGAAACGCTTGATGTAGAATATTTGGCTAAAATTATGATAATGAGTAAGCCAACTTTATATCGTAAAATAAAATCCATCTCAAATTTTTCGCCTAACGAATTAATTAATATTACCCGCTTAAAAAGAGCG
>JAYWCY010000398.1:0-5473 GCA_043780175.1 Chitinophagales bacterium | reverse complement strand
TAGTTGATAATGCAGGTACACTTACTGTAGGTGCCGATATTACCACTATAGTAACTGCTGAAATAGTTAAAGACCTTGTACAAGGTGATAAAGTAATCGCTTTTAAAATGAAGCGTAGAAAAGGTTTCCGCAAGAAACATGGTCACCGTACACACTATACTCGCATTAAAATTGAAAGCATCGCTTAATTTTTAAGTAGGTATCATTAATGTTGCAACGGCACAAAAGTGAGTAGTACATTAACAATTTTAAATTTTCAAATCTTTATAAGATGGCACACAAAAAAGGTGAAGGCTCGGTAAAAAATGGCCGTGATTCTAATAGCAAACGTTTAGGCGTAAAAATATTTGGTGGTCAGCCAGCAATATCTGGCAATATCATCATTCGTCAGAGAGGTACACAATACCATCCTGGTAAAAATGTAGGCGTTGGTAAAGACTTTACATTGTTTGCTTTAACTGATGGTTTGGTTCAATTTAGAAAAACTAGAGAGGACAAAACCTATGTTTCAGTTAGCCCTGTAGAGGTTGCAGAATAAAAAATTTTTGTGGTAAGCAATTAGTTTTTACTTTTAGGCTATTAACTAACCATTAAATTTCTAAAAACATGGCAACTGCAAAAAAAGCCGCCCCTGCAAAGAAGGCTGCTCCTGCAAAAAAAGCTGCACCTGCACCAGTTAAAAAGGCTGCACCAGCACCTGCTAAAAAAGCCGCTCCTGCAAAGAAAGCTGCTCCTACGCCCGTTAAAAAGGCTGCACCAGCACCTGCTAAAAAAGCTGCCCCTGCAAAGAAGGCCGCTCCTGCGCCCGTTAAAAAGGCTGCACCAGCACCTGCTAAAAAAGCTGCCCCTGCAAAGAAGGCCGCTCCTGCACCTGTTAAAAAGGCTGCACCGGCACCTGCTAAAAAAGCTGCTCCTGCAAAGAAAGCTGCTCCAAAAAAGAAGTAGTAAACAAGTAAGTAATAATTATTACTACCATACTATTAAGTCTCGAAGTTTATCTTCGAGACTTTTTTATTTTAGCCCTTTTTCACAAAATTAATTGGCTGAAATTTTTTTACAGATATTATGCTTTAACACTAATAAATAGACTTTTATGGATAATTATGCAATAGCCGAAAACTTCTCTCTATTAGGCAAACTAATGGATATACATGGCGAGAATAGTTTTAAAACTAAGTCTTACACTGTTGCAGCATATACGATCGAAAAATTACCTTCTGCCCTAGCAGATATGCCTTCTGATAAACTATTTTCTGTTAGAGGCATTGGCAAAACAATTGGAGAAAAAATAATAGAACAATTAGAAACAGGCGAATTGCAACTACTGAATGAGTACTTAGCCAATACGCCACCAGGCGTTATAGAAATGCTAAATATAAAAGGGATAGGTCCTAAAAAAATAGCAACTATTTGGAAAGAATTAGAAGTAGAAACCTTGGGTGAATTATTATATGCTTGCAACGAGAATAGGTTGATGCTGTATAAAGGCTTTGGCGAAAAAACACAGCAAAATATAAAAGAAGGTATTGAGTTTTACTTAGGCAGCCTTGGCAGTTATCTATACCAACAAATAGAACATTTTGCGGGTAATGTAGATACTAAAATGCAGGCATTATTTGCTAAAGAAACTTTTATTATGACAGGCGCTTTTAGAAGGCATTTAGAAATAATAGAAAAGCTAGAATGGGTAACCACACTTGATAAAAACACTTTGATTGATTTTTTAACCAAGCACAATTTTGACCTTGTTGATGATGATGGTAATTATGCATCGTTTGTAGGCAAAGAAAATGTAACACTAGGTTTTTATTGTGTTGGCAAAAATGATTTTTATAAAACACTATTTATCACTAGTTGCAGTACCGAATTTTTAAATAGTTGGACCGAGAAAATTGGTTGGGACGAAACTGCCTACTACGAAAGTGAAGATGCCATTTTTAGTGCTGCCAATGTAGCCGTAATACCTGCTTACCAACGTGAGGATGCCATAATAATACAACAAGCTATTCGTAAAGGGTTACCAACCATTATTATGCCTAAAGATATTAAGGGCATCATACACAGCCATAGTAAATGGAGCGATGGTGTAAATACGCTTGAAGAAATGGCCAATGCTGCTATTGAACAAGGGTACGAGTACTTGGTAATTAGCGATCACTCAAAAACGGCTTTCTATGCGCAAGGCTTACCAGTAGAAAAAGTAATAGCACAACACAAGCAAATAGCTGAGATAAACGCTAAAATAGCCCCATTTAAGATATTTAAAAGTATAGAGAGTGATATATTGGGTGATGGTAGTTTAGATTATGAAACCGATATTCTTAGCAGCTTTGATATTGTGATTGCTTCTATCCACTCGAACTTAAAAATGAGTGAAGAAAAAGCCATGCTACGTTTGATGAATGCAATCGAAAATCCATACACATCCATTCTTGGTCACATGACGGGTAGATTATTGCTAAGTCGTGCTGGCTATCCTGTGGATCATTTTAAAATTATAGATGCTTGCGCAGCTAATAACGTGGTGATAGAATTAAATGCACACCCAAGAAGATTAGACATAGATTGGCGCTGGATAAAACATGCTTTAGATAAAAATGTGCTGATTTCTATTAACCCAGATGCGCACACAGTTGAAGGCTATGCAGATTGTAAATATGGTATATTAGTTGCACAAAAAGCAGGCCTTACAGCGGCGCAAAATCTTAGTAGCTTTAGCTTACAGCAGTTTGAGGCATTTGTGGTAGCACAACAACTTAAACGCTAGGATTTCCCGCAAAGAAACTACGAAGACAAAGTGCACAATGACATTTTGAATAGTGACAGAGATTTTAAAGTTATTTTCTCACATAGTGTTCATTGTATCCTTTGTTTCTTGGCGTGAAATATCTTTTTTTTGTGTGAATTTATTACTTATCTTTTCGTTCTAAAAAACGATAAGCGATATGATTAAGTTCAATGACATTAAAATCGGCGACTTTGTAAGAGCCGAATATGCAGGCCAAGTATCTGTTGGCGAAGTAATAAACCTTAATGGTGACGAGAAACAAGTTTGTGTACAGGTGAATGGTGTACAAGAATTTTGGTTTGCAACAGATCATTTACATCCTATTGTGCTAGACGAAGCCGCTTTACTAGACTTTGGTTTTAGTAAAGAGCCTCAAGATGATGGATCGGCTAAATACAAAAAAGGCAGCTTTAGAATTGTGACACCTGTAAGTGGTGATTTTAGCAAAATGGAAATGTGGTACAGAGAAGACAAAAGACATAACCCCAATGTACATTATGTACACCAACTACAAAACCAATACTTAGATATGACCAAGATACATTTAACTAAAGAGTTGGTATAGATTATTTGAGATGTTGATTAGCTATTAATGAAGCTATCGCGGTAATGACTGCGTTAGCTTTTTTTATTTTGAAGACAGTTCAAAATTATTAGCAATTTCTTGCACTAATTGTTTGCTAATTTTGATACATCAAAAAATACATTATGCGCTGGCTAGTTGCACCATTCATATTATTTAGTTTGCAAGGTATTACACAATGTAAAACGTATCGGCTTACCACTACAGGTGATACAGTTAATTGCACTGATATGAAAAATCAGAAGCAAGGCAAATGGAAAATTAAAATAGAAAGCCTACGTGGCGAACCTGGCTTTGAAGAAGAGGGCATATTTAGAAATGATAAAAAAGAAGGCCCGTGGCGCATGTATAGCTTAGAAGGTGATTTTATAGCACTTGAAAATTACCATTGGGGTTTTAAAGATGGTATTAGCCAATATTATACTATTGCAGGTTTAGAACACGAAGAAAGCTGGCGTGCCATTAACCCAGAAAAACCTTTTGACACGATAGATGTGCCAGATGTTGTGGATCAATACAAAATAATAAGACGCGTAATTAAACGTGAAGGTGATGCTTATAAAAATGGCGTTTGGAAATTTTACAGGCCGGGTTCTTTATCGTTAATACGGACTGAAAATTACGATATGGATAAACTGGTAATACCAAAAATAGAAGGTGCTATACTAACTGATGTTGCTAAGACTGATACGACTAAAAAAGCCCCAGAAAAGTTAAAAACCAAAGAGATATTAGATTTTGAGAAAAAGAACTCAGGTAAAAAAGCCTTTAAAGTAAGAGATGGTAGAACTGGAGGATAATGAAAATTTGCCGTTTGAGACTTGAAATTTTCTAAGCTATGTTTAAAACAAAAAAAACGGTACATCAAAATTGATGCACCGTTTTTTTATCATTCAATCACAAAAATCATTCAAATCAACATCTTATTTACCACCTTTTTCTTTTGCAATCTGCATGGGATTCTTGGTAGTAGCTGCAGGGTTTCTACGGTTGCCTGCACCTGCTTTGAATATTGCAAATTTACTTGGCTCGGCATCTACGTTACCCCAAACATTATTGACTTCGTTAATGTCAGCAGTTTCACGCATTGGGTCCAACTTAATACCAATAGCTTTTTTAGTGGTCATAAACACTTTGGTAACTGTGTTTTCGTTCTTACGCCAAATTTGTGCTGGTATTCTTTCTATTTGGCTAGTTCCATCTTCAAATTTAAACTCAACTATAATTGGCATTACCAACCCACCTTTATTGCTAAAACTAATTTCATACAAATGCGTATTGGCATATTTGGCTTTCTCTTCAGCAGTTAATACTTCTGGTGCAGCAGCTGCAGCTGGCGGTAAAGCCGCTTTTACGGTACTATCATAAGGTTCAATACCCCTATCATATCTCCAATAAAAATCTCTTAAACTTGTATCTGCATCTACTTGAAAAACAATTTTTTTATCTTCTCTGTTTCTAATTTTAGAAATATCGTCAAATAAAGGTACCATTGGTTTTGCAATACCCGTACCAGTACTAAAACCACTTCTACCGCCAAAACCGCTACTTAATTGTGCCGTAGCATTGGGATCGAAAATAGCATGTTTTACACTGTCAATAGCAATGTCACAAGGGTCTGTGCTGTAAAACCAACCACGCCAAAACCAATCTAAATCTTCACCACTTGCATCTTCCATGGTACGGAATAAATCGCCTGGTGTTGGATGTTTAAATGCCCAACGACGTGCATATTCTTTAAATGCATAATCAAATAATTCTCTTCCCATAACTGTTTCTCGCAATATGTTTAAACCAGTTGCTGGTTTTGTGTAAGCATTAGGACCAAAATTGATAATATTTTCACTATTAGTCATGATGGGTTCTAACTGATCCTTAGGCAAGCGCATATAATCTGCAATTGCCCAAGCAGCACCTTTACGAGAAGGAAATTTGTTATCCCACAGTTCTTCGGTTAAATATTCTACAAAACTATTTAAACCTTCATCCATCCAGGTCCATTGGCGCTCATCGCTATTAATAATCATTGGGAAGAAGTTGTGACCCACCTCATGAATAATTACACCTAACATACCATTTTTACTTGCTTCGGTGTAAGTACC
>JAYWCY010000397.1:0-7359 GCA_043780175.1 Chitinophagales bacterium | reverse complement strand
ATAGCTTGCAACAGCCCAACCAAACCAGTGGCGTAACTGGCGGCAATCCTAACTTAATTGCTACAATTGCCAAAGCTGCTATTGCTACTGGGGCGCATGGATTATTTATAGAAACACATCCTAACCCAGAAGTTGCACTGAGTGATGGTGCTAACATGTTACACCTTAGTAAATTAGATGATTTACTAGAAAAATTGGTTAGATTAAGACAGGCGATAATTTAATTACGAGTAAACATCTCCAAATAAAAAAGGACTTTCTAAAAGAAAGTCCTTTCTGTTTGCTTAAAAATTAATTACAGGCGAAGCTGTCAAATTAATATTTGCTTGTTCAGCAGCTTCAATTATACTATAATCAGATAATATCAATGCTTTACCACGTTTGACGCACACATCATGCTCAAAATGTACTGATGGTTTACCATCTTTTGTTTTAACTGTCCAGCCATCACCATCAGTAAAAACGTCTTTAATACCCATATTAATCATTGGCTCAATGGCTATAACTAAATTTTCTTTCAATTTCATACCACTACCTCTGTTTCCAAAGTTTGGTACATTCGGGTCTTCGTGTAAACTTTTACCCAATCCATGACCAACGAGTTCTCTTACAACACCATATTTATGTTTACGTTCAGTATGCTCTTGAATAGCGAATGCTACATCGCCAATTCTATTATTTACAATTGCCTTTTCAATACCCTTATATAAACTTTCTTTTGTAACGCGTACTAATTGATTAGCCGCATCACTTGCTTCACCAATTACAAATGTGTAAGCATGGTCACCATGCCACCCATTTAAAATAACACCCATATCAATAGATACAATATCCCCATCTTTCAATGGCATATTATTTGGAAAGCCATGCACAACCACATCGTTTACACTTGCACAAATATGATGAGGATAGCCTCGATAATTATAAAATGAAGGAACAGCTTTATTATCTTTTACAAATTCGGCACAAAGACTATCAATTTGTAAAGTGGTAACACCAGGTTGTAGCATCTTAGCAACTTCCGTCAGTGTTTTACTCACTAAAGTTGCGGCTAATTTCATTAATCCAACCTCGGACTCTGTTTTATAGTAAAGCATATTTTTTGAGTGACTCATTAAATTATTTCTTAAATTTTAGCAATTTATTTATAATTAAGTTAATTAATATTAAAAGAAAAAAACCTGTTAGGCATAGCCAAACAGGTTTTGAAATAACATTATAGTAAATATTATAGTGTTGTTGTTGGAATGCTACTTGAAGCTTGTCTGCCTTGTACACGACCACTACTCATTAAACCATCATATTGACGCATTAACAAATAAGTTTCAATTTGTTGTAATGTATCTAAAACCACACCTACCATAATAAGTAAACTTGTACCACCAAAGAATGTACTGAAACCTTGAGTAACACCTAAGCGTTGCGCAAAACCTGGTAAAATACCCACTGCCGCTAAAAAGATAGCGCCAGGCAAAGTAATTTTATCCATGATTGCACCAATATAATCAGCTGTTGGCTCACCAGGCTTAACACCAGGTACAAAACCATTATTACGTTTTAAATCTTCAGCAATTTGTTTTGGATTAAATATCAACGCAGTGTAAAGAAAAGTAAATCCAATAACCATTACAGAGTAAATAACCATATACCAAACATTACTATGGTCGCTGAATATTTTTATTAACCCTTTTGCAGAATCTAGATTTGTAAAAGATACTAAAGTAGGCAAGAACATAATTGCCTGTGCAAAAATGATTGGCATAACACCAGCACTGTTAACTTTTACAGGCAGAAATTGTCTTGCACCACCAAATTGACGGTTACCAATAATTTGCTTAGCGTAGTTAACAGGTATTTTACGAACACCTTGTACTAATATAATTAATCCCATGATGATCGCAACCAAAATAGCTACTTCAATTAAAAAGATTAATAAGCCACCACCACCTTTTTCACTTTTGGCTGTAAATTCTTGTAAAATAGATTGGGGTAAACGTGCCAAGATACCAACCATGATAATGATTGAAGTACCGTTACCTAAACCTTTATCTTGAATTTTTTCACCTAACCACATTACAAATAAAGTACCTGCTGTAAGTGTAACAACTGTAGAGAAAGCAAAGAAAGGCGCATAAGCTGGAATTAAAGCTTCTGCATACCCCGGACTTTTTAAGTAAGCAATATAAGCACCAGCTTGAAAAATTGTTACAATGATGGTAAGGTAACGTGTCCATTGGTTAATCTTTTTACGACCACTCTCACCCTCTTTCTGTACTTTCTGTAATTGGGGAACCAAAATGGTCATCAATTGCATAAAGATAGAAGCAGAAATATATGGCATAATACCTAACGCTAAAATAGAAGCTTGTGAAAAGCCACCCCCAGCAAACGTATCGAACAAACTTAGTAAGCCATTCTTACTTGAAGCAGCCTTGGCCGCATCTAGTAATGTAGGGTTAATACCAGGCAACACAATGTGATTACCTAAACGGTAAACAAAAACAAACGCCAGTGTTACGATTATTTTGCTACGCAATTCTTCAATCGTCCAAATGTTTTTAATAGTATCTATGAATTTTTTCACGTTAGTTCTTTGAGTTAAAAGTTAATTCCCTAAAACCAAAAAAGACGCATCGTTGGTGGATGCGTCTGGCAAATTACGTTAAATTACTTTACAATTTCAACGCTGCCACCAGCTGCCTCAATGGCCTCCTTTGCTTTGGCACTAAATGCGTTTACTTTAAAGGTCAATTTCGATTTCAATTCGCCTGTACCTAGAATTTTAACTTTGTCCGTTTTACTAATCAATCCGTTGATATACAACTGATCAACAGAAAATTCAGGGAAAGCATATTTTTCTTGAAGTGTTTCAATTTGACCCAAATTGAAAACTACAAATTCGATACGGTTATTATTTTTAAATCCACGTTTTGGAATACGACGTTGAATAGGCATCTGACCACCTTCGAAAGCATTCTTACGTTGATAACCAGCACGTTGTTGGCTACCTTTATTACCTTGTGTAGAGGTACCACCTTTACCACTAGCCTCACCACGACCTATTCTTTTTTCTTTGTGTGTAGAACCTGCTGCAGGTTTTAAAGTATGTAACTTCATTTTGAAATGATTTTGTACTTACGGGGTATCACCCCTCGCTTGTTAATTAAATTATGCTAATTCCTCAACTTTAACTAAATGGCTAACTTTGTTAACCATCCCTAAAATTTGTGGTGTAGCTTCAACTTCTTTAGAGGCATTTAATTTTCTTAGGCCTAAAGCGATTAGAGTTTGCTTTTGACGCTCAGATCTATCAATGCCGCTTTTAACTTGTGTGATTTTAATCTTTGCCATAACCTTAGTCATTATAGTCGGGCGTCAAATGTAGGATAGATAAAACACTATACCAACTTGAAGGCGACTTATTTTATCCGTTAAAAACTTTACTTAATTTAATACCACGTGTTTTTGATACCTGTATTGGCTCACGTAATAGTTTTAAAGCTTCGATTGTTGCTTTAACTACATTGTGTGGGTTAGCAGAACCTAAACTTTTTGCAAGAACATCTGTTATACCAGCACTTTCTAATACAGCACGCATACTACCACCTGCAATAACACCAGCACCATGTGCAGCTGGTTTTATTAAAACCTTTGCAGCACCAGATTTAGCTAATTGCTCGTGAGGAATAGTTCCGTGCATGATAGGCACTTTGACCAAATTCTTCTTTGCATCATCAATACCTTTAGCAATAGCTTCTTGTACTTCTTTTGCTTTACCTAAACCTTGGCCAACAACACCATTGTCGTTACCAACAACCACAAGTGCTGAAAAGCTGAAAGTACGACCACCCTTTGTTGTTTTAACAACACGGTTGATAGAAACTACTTTCTCTTTTAGTTCAACATCACCACCTGCTTTTATTTTAGAATCAAGTATTTTAGACATTTATCTAAATATTATTAGTTATTGTAGAAATTAAAATTGTAAACCACCTTCTCTAGCACCTTCAGCTACTGCTTTAATACGACCGTGGTAAAGATTACCACCTCTATCAAAGACGCAAGTTGTAATACCTAACTCTTTAGCTTTTAAAGCAATTGCCTCACCAACAAGTTTAGATTTTTCTGTCTTAACAACTTTTTGTGCTACAATTGCTTTCTCTCTTGAAGATGAAGCTGCGAGTGTTATGGCATTATCATCATCTATTAATTGAGCATAAATATCAGCGTTACTTCTGAAAACAGATAAACGAGGCTTAGTAGCTGTTCCAGATATTTTCTTACGAATACGATATCTGATTTTCTGTCTTTGTTCTAATTTAGTGTTCATTGTTATCTATTTGAAACATCCGATTCTGCCGGAAGTTTATTAGTTATAATTATTTACCAGCAGCTTTTCCAGCTTTTCTTCTAAGTACTTCACCAACGTATTTAACACCCTTACCTTTATACGGCTCTGGTTTACGTAAGCTTCTTAATTTAGCAGCTACTTGACCAATAAGTTGTTTGTCTATACCTTCTAAAGAAATAATTGGGTTCTTACCCTTTTCTGTAAGTGTAGAAACCTTAAGTTCACTAGGTATCTCAAAAATAATATTGTGAGAGTATCCTAAAGCTAAGTCTAAAGTATTTCCTGTATTAGTAGCTTTGTAACCTACACCAACTAATTCAAGGTTTTTTTTGTAGCCATCAGTAACACCTGTAACCATATTACCAACCAAAGAACGGTATAAACCATGCATAGCACGGTGACGGATTTGGTCTGTAGGGCGAGAAATAATTAATTCACTACCCACAACCTCAGCTTTAATATCTCTATCAATTGCTTCTGATAAAGTTCCTTTAGGACCTTTTACAGTAACGATGTTATCTTTTCCAACTGTAACAGTAACACCACTTGGAATGGTTACTGGTTTTTTACCTATACGAGACATAGTCGATTATATTTATAATTATGAAAGTGGTTCGTGTTCAGCCCCGACTAAAAGGCTTATATTATCGAGCCTATTTTATTTAGCTAATATAACAAAGTACCTCACCACCAACGTTTAAAGCTTTTGCCTGTTTGTCAGTTAAAACACCTTTTGAAGTACTAATAATAGCAACACCCAAACCATTGATCACTCTTTTGATTTCAGTAGGCTTAGCATACTGGCGTAAACCTGGACGACTTACTCTTTCAAGAGACCGAATAGCTGCTTGCTTAGTTGTAGGATCATACTTCAAGGCTATTTTAATAAGGCCTTGTTTTGTATCATCTTCAAATTTGTATTTCAAAATGTAACCTTGCTCGTATAAAATTTCTGTCAAACGCTTCTTTAAATTAGAGGCAGGAATTTCAACTATTCTATGACCAGCCATTTGAGCATTACGAATCCTCGTTAAAAAATCTGCTATAGGATCAGTTACCATGTTTATATAAATTAATCTTGTTGTAAAAAATATTTGCTTAGTTCCCTTATTGGGCTTGAGCAGATTACCAACTCGCTTTTTTAACGCCAGGTATTAGCCCGTTTAAAGCCATGTCACGAAAAATTACACGTGAGATACCAAAATATCTCATGTAACCTTTAGGACGACCTGTTAACTGACAACGATTTTTCAATCTTACAGGTGAAGCGTTTTTAGGTAGTAAATCTAGTGCTGCATAATCACCAGCTGCTTTTAGAGCTGTGCGTTTTTCAGCAAATTTCGCTACTATCTTTTCACGTTTTCTTTGTCTGGCTTTTATTGATTCTTTTGCCATATTATTTTAGTTGTCTTTTTTAATATTTTTAAACGGCATACCCAATTCTTTTAATAACTCATAAGCTTCTTCGTTAGTAGTCGCCGTAGTTACAAAAGTGATATCCAAACCAGTAATTTTATTTACTTTATCAATATCTATTTCAGGGAAAATAATTTGTTCAGTAACACCTAAAGTATAGTTACCGCGACCATCAAAAGCTTTATCGCTAATACCCTTGAAGTCACGTACACGAGGCAGTGCGACAGAAACTAATCTATCTAAGAACTCATACATTTTTTCACCACGTAAAGTAACTCTAGCCCCAATTGGCATGCCTTTACGCAATTTGAAATTTGAGATATCTTTTTTAGAATAAGTTGGTACTGATTTTTGACCAGTAATTGTATTAAGTTCTTCAACAGCAATGTCAACTAATTTTTTATCAGTAACAGCGCCGTTAACGCCACGGTTAACACAAATTTTTTGTAACTTAGGAGCTTGCATTACAGTTTTGTAATCAAACTTTTTCATTAAAGCAGGTATCACTTCCTTAGAGTATTTATCTGCTAATCTTGGAGTATATTTTACTGTGCTCATTATTTAATTGCCTCCCCTGATTTTTTAGCTATACGAACTAATTTACCGTTTTCTCTTGTGCGTGTTATTTTGGTAGCAGACGCAGTTTTAGTATCCCATAACATAACGTTAGAAATATTAATAGACGCTTCTATTTTAATAATACCGCCTTTTGTATTTTGAGCCGTAGGTTTAGTATGTTTTGTTGCAATAGCGACACCTTCAACAATCACACGACCCTTGTCAACTATTACTTCTAATACTTTGCGCGGCTTTTTCAAATCTTTATCATCACCAGCAATTACAACTACGTTATCGCCTTTCTTGATGTTAAATTTGGGTTTAAATCTTGTACTCATTTTTATTACCCTTTTGTCTTTTCTGCCAAAGGCAGATAAATATTTTTGTTATCAACTTTATTCTACCATAATACATATTATAGAACTATGGTATAGAACGAATTGTAAAATCCGATACTAAAGAACCTCTGGTGCTAAAGAAATAATTTTCATGTAGCCAGCATCACGAAGTTCACGAGCAACTGGGCCAAAGATACGCGTACCACGAGGATCATCAGAATTGTTTAATAATACAACTGCATTATCATCAAAACGGATATAAGACCCATCCTTACGACGTAATTTGTTTTTTGTACGAACGATAACTGCTTTTGAAACAGTACCTTTCTTGATACCACCTGCAGGAATAGCTGCCTTAACGGTAACAACGATTTTATCGCCAATTTTAGCATAATCTTGGCCACTATTACCAAGTACTTTTATACAAAGTACTTCTTTTGCACCACTATTATCAGCTACATTTAATCTACTTTCTTGCTGGATCATTTTCTTAAGCTTTTCACCTTTAGCTAATGCTTCAGGTTATTTAACACAATTTATATTCAGAGGCTAAGGTCAAAAGGAACTCTTTCAAGAACATAGCATGATAAAATATTATTTCGCTTTTTCAATTACTTCTACCAATCTCCAACGCTTAGTTTTACTAAGTGGGCGGGTTTCCATAATTTTTACAACGTCACCAATTGTACACTCATC
>JAYWCY010000396.1:0-2349 GCA_043780175.1 Chitinophagales bacterium | reverse complement strand
TGCAGAAAATGGAAACCATAGTTGCACAGGCCATGAAAGATGGTGCAGTAGGATTAAGTACAGGCTTAATTTATATTCCTGGTACATATAGCAAAACTGAGGAAGTCGTACGACTTGCACAAGTTGCATCTAGCTACGGTGGCGTATACGCCAGCCATATGCGTGATGAAGGCGATAGTGTTACAGAAGCAATTGCAGAAGCTATTTATATTGGCAGGGTGGCCAATATACCTGTTGAAATTTCACATTTTAAACTAAGTGGTCAGCAAAACTGGGGTAGAAGTAAACAAACAATAGCCATGATTGAAGCGGCAAGAAAAGAAGGTTTAGATGTCACCATAGATCAATATCCTTACACGGCTAGTAGTACCAACTTGGGTACATTAATGCCAGATTGGATTATGGCGGATGGTCAAGATTCTATCGTGGCTAGATTGAATAATCCTGCCATTCAACAACAAGTTGCAGCCATTATGATGAAGAAGTTAGCTAAAAGAAAATTGAAGCATTTTAGTTACCCTGTAGTAGCCTATTTTAAAGCAGATACCCTTTTTAATGGTAAAAGTATCGAGGAGGTAAATGTATTAAAAGGGAAAAAACATACTGCTAAAGAGGAAGCTTATACCGTCATGCAAATGGTACAACAAGGTGGTGCGCAAATGGTGTTTCATGGCATGGGTGATGAAGATGTAAAACGTATAATGCAATATTCTTTCAATATGTTTGCCAGCGACGCAAGCATTAGACAGTTTGGCGTCGGTGCGCCGCATCCACGTGGCTATGGTACCAATGCGAGAGTGTTGGCCAAATATGTAAGAGAAGAACATGTAATTAGTTTAGAAGAAGCCATTCGTCGTATGACATCGTTACCAGCACAAAAATTTCAACTAAAAAATAGAGGATTATTGCGTGAAGGCTTTGCTGCCGATATCGTAATATTTAATGAAGCTACGGTGAAAGATTTATCAACGTACGAGCAGCCACACCAATATTCTACAGGGTTTAAATATGTATTGGTAAATGGTAAGGTGGTGATTGAAAACGAACAGCACAATGGTACAAGAAGTGGGATGGTGCTAAGAAAATAACGAGTTCTGTTTTTATTAAAATATCTTCATATCAAATATTATTATTTCTTTAATATCTTTCTATTAAACTATTATGAAAAAACGAAAAAATTGGCACAACGACCATTTAGAGCAATTAAGTTTTTCAAATCGTTTAGCCGATGCGGTAGCTAATGGCATGGGGTCCTGGCGCTTTATTATTATTCAAACTATATTAGTGGTCATTTGGATGGGCTTGAACCTTGTTGGTATTATCAATCATTGGGATCCTTATCCATTTATATTATTGAACTTATTATTTTCTACACAGGCAGCTTATGCTGCCCCCATTATCATGATGTCTCAAAATAGGCAAAATGATAGAGATAGAACACATGCAGAAGCCGACTACCAAACAAATATAGAAGCTAAGGAAGAAATAGAAGCCTTAACTAAACAACTGAATAAACTAGAGATAGAAAAGCTTGATAAGCTAATATCTATGATGGAAGAAATGCGAAAAGAGAAAGGTTAAAATATTTCACACAAAGCTACAATGTAGATAGAGGGCACAAAATGTAATTTATTAGTATAATGACTTTGTTGCTTGGTATTCTATGTTAGCTTTGTGTGAAATTGTTTCTTTTATTCAGCTACAATTTTATTCACGCTTCTATACACATAAGTTTCACTAATGTGGCGACGAATAAATCTTGATTGAGAAGGTGCATTAACCAGTTTCACATACGTGGCTTTTGGTACATCAAAGTACTCGTAAGTATGCCCATCCGAAAAGTCGATACGTAATACTTCATTTTTGTATTCGTAGTCTGCAATAGTTGCTTCGTCAAGGGTTTGGTTGTATTGTTCTAAACTAGCGTCTACTGTTTCTGGTGCAATGCTTACCAAAAAGTGGTAGGCTTCAATAACAGTTTTGCTCTTCTTTTCTGCGGCTACTTTTTCTGCTTCTTCTTTGTCGTGAAATTTATCAGGATGCCATTCCTTCATTTGATTTCTGTATACCGATTTTAATTCTTTTAAATCGGCTTCTTTGTTTACGCCTAACAATTTTCTGTAATGATCAATCTTTTTCATGAGTTTGTTTTATAGCTGCTTTTGTCATCTCGAAAAGTCAAGACCGACGGTATCATATTGCAACTTTTAATTTATAACGGCGGCGAAGATAAGGGCTAAGTGCTTATTGCCATTTTTGTATTGGTTTAAATGATTGTTATGTTGGTGAAAATACGACAGCCTCGCATTGATTTTGCGAGGCTGTCGTGGTAAAATCTATACGTTTTTT
>JAYWCY010000395.1:0-6004 GCA_043780175.1 Chitinophagales bacterium | reverse complement strand
TCAATTTTACATTTAAAAATACTAAAATTAAAGCCACCAACCACGATAATATTTTGGTGTAAGATTTAATTGCAAATTCGCCCATGGCTTGTTTATCGCTCACAAAATGAATAAGCGGTATAATGGCAAAACCTAATTGTAAACTTAATACCACTTGGCTAAAGACTAATAATGCATCTACTTTTTCATCGCCGTATAATAGTATCACTATTACGGCTGGCGCAATAGCTATTAATCTGGTAATTAAACGCCTTAGCAAAGGGTTGATACGTAAACTTAAATAGCCTTCCATTACAATCTGCCCGGCCATAGTACCTGTTACCGTGCTGCTTTGCCCAGCAGCAATTAACGCAATTGCAAATAATAACGGGGCTAGTTTAGTACCAAGCATTGGTTGCAATAGCTTGTGTGCATCTTCTATTTTAGCAACTTCAGTATGGCCTGTAGTGAAAAATACAGTGGCTGCTAATACCAAAATAGCTGCATTTACAAAAAAAGCTGCATTTAACGCAATAGTGCTATCAATTAAATTGTACTTAAGGGCCTTTTTAATGCTGGTACTATCGCCACTTATTTTACGTGTTTGTACCAAGGCAGAATGTAAATACAAATTATGCGGCATTACAGTTGCGCCTATGATACCCACAGCAATATACAATGCTTGTTTGTTTAATGCGGTAGGTATAAAACCTTTTACCACCAAGCCTAAATCTGGCTTCGCAAAAATAATTTCTATTAAAAATGATAAGCCAATAATAGCTACCAAGGCAATGATGAACGCCTCTAATTTTCTAATACCTAGTTTTTGTAACCAAAGTAGTAAAAACGTATCCAACACCGTAAAAGCAACACCCCAAATAAGAGGTAACCCCGTTAGTAAATTAATACCTATGGCCATGCCTAAAACTTCTGCTAAATCGCAGGCTGCAATAGCCAATTCGGCTAAAATGTATAAACAAAAATTTACCAATGGCGGGTACACTTCTCTATTCGCTTGTGCTAAATCTTTACGCCTTACAATACCTAATCTGGCACTTAACCCTTGTAACAATAAAGCCATCAGGTTGCTCATTAACAGCACCCAAATAAGCTTATAGCCAAATTGTGCACCACCTTGTAAATCGGTGGCCCAATTACCAGGATCCATATAGCCAACACTTACCAAATAGGCTGGGCCAAAATAAGCCAAAATACGTTTTAATCCTTTTCGGTTTGTAGTAGTATCAACAGATGCGTGCACCTCACCTAATGATAGGTCATTTTGCAAATGTGTCTCACTCATTTGGTATTTTTTTTACAAATAATGCTTGCGCCAATTGTTGACTGATAGTAAAAGCAGCTTGGCTTTGTAGCTTGATTTCTAGAGAGTTATCAAATAAAAATTTCTTTTTTATAATAATTTTTGTACCAATTGCAATTTTTTTATGTTTTAATAATTCTAGTAATTCTGTTGATTGGCTACCAACAGCCGTTACTTCGGCAAAGTGATTTAAAGGCAAATCGGTTAAATTTATTTGCGGTTGAAATGCCATTTTACCATTAATATCCGGAATGGGGTCGCCATGTGGGTCAAACTTTGGATGTTCTAAAAAGGCGTCTAACCTTTCTACTAGTTTTAAACTAGAAATATGTTCTAATTCTTCTGCTACTTCATGTACTTCATCCCAGCCAAACTGTAATTTTTCAACTAAAAAATATTCCCATAAACGATGCTTGCGCACAATACCTAGTGCAATTTTTTTACCTTCATCGCTCAATGTAAAACCCTGATATTTTTCGTAGTTTACTATCTTTTTTGTATTCAGTTTTTTTAGCATATCTGTAACCGAGGCTGCTTTAGTATGTAGCATATCTGCAACTTCGTTAGTGCTCACATTACCATCAGTTTGTTGCAAATGGTATATAGTTTTTATATAATTTTCTTCTGTTGTAGACAAATTTGTAATCACGAAATAAAATTTTAGGCGAATCTAAAATACTTATCACTCAAAACCTAAATTTTATTGTTAAATACTTAATAGCTTCTTAATGAAATTAATGCTTCAAAATCATACATTTACGCAAATTTTGGGCTCATATGAAACAATGGATTATATTATTACTTGTTGTATTGATATTAGGTTGTAAGGATAAAAAAGTTAATCTTTCTGGTAATGCCCCTGTAAAACCAAATGAGTTTATTAAAGCTTTTCCATTAGTATCATTGCCGTTTACGGTTGCAGATACAAATCTTTCAAAAATTGGTGATACCATTACAATTGGACATGTCGTACTAAGCCAGTTTATTCCTGATTCGGTGATTGCCATTTTGGTAAATCCTAATAAAAATTATGTTGTACATCCAATTGGTCGTATCGAAAAAACAAATGAAAATTATCTATTAGCCTTATTCATTCAAAATAAAAAAACAATTGTAGCTGCGTTTGTATTTGATAAAAAAAATAAATATTTAGCTGCAAAAACAGTATTTGAAAACTATCCAAATGATGGTTACATGCATTCGTTATCAATAAATAGAGAGCCTACATTCTTAATTAGCAAAGAAAAAATTACTGCTGATACCAAACAATTACTTTTTTCGAGAGTTGGCTGGATATATGGCTCAGATCATTTATTTATGGTGGTAATTAATGATACCAATGAAGACTCAAAAAAAACAAATGAGATTATTAACCCAATAGACACATTGCCCAAAAAAAATAAGTTAAGTGGTGATTATGTCAAAGATAAGAAAAACTATATCTCACTTCGAGATGGGAAATATCCTAATACCTATATTTTCTTTATTCATTTTGAAAAGAAAGAAGGCACCTGTGTTGGTGAATTGAAAGGTGAGTTTAAAATGAAAGACGCTACTACTGCCGCTTACAATCAAGGTGGCGACCCATGTGTAGTAGATTTTATCTTCGAGGGTAATAATATTTCACTAAAAGAAAAAGGAAGTTGCGGCAATAGACGTGGGATGCAATGCTTTTTCAACGATACTTTTACAAAAAAGAAGGACCCAAAAATACCAAAGAAAAAGCAGTAACATTTTTACAACCTAGGTGGATTTCTTTGGCTTCTGATTGCCCTGTCATGAGATAAAAAATAATAATCTAAATCTTTGCCAATATGAATATTATTAAGCCGTATAGTCGCTTTTAGCTGAAAAGAATAATAATAATCCTTGTTGTTGCCTGTTCCTCTACCATGGCTACTTACATCGCTAAATGTATATCCAATCTCATCGCCCCTAAAAGCCAATTGTGCTGCTTCTACTTGCCCTTTTGCAAGAAACTCTGATGGATTAACATAAGGTATTGCATGAACATCATCTAAATAATCGGTATCAATCTTTCTATAAGATGCCTCTAAACCCAAAGTTATTTGATCGTTAATCATATATCTAAAGCCAATTCCTACCTGTAAATTAAGTTGTGTTAATCGATAGTTTCTATAACTATATGATTCATTACCAAGCAATTGTCCCTCTGTGCCAATATTATGTAACCATACTTTATTGCCATTTCTATCTATCGTAGTGGGGTTAAAATGAAATACACCAGGCCCACCAAAAACATAGGGGGTAAATGCGGTTTGTTTTTGTAAAATCAGGTTCAATAGATCGTATTCACCTAATAAAGCTAATTCCCAAATGGTGGTTTTAAAGTTTAAATTTCGTTTTCTATTATCTAATATTTGACTAAGTTTATCATCGCCTTTTGCACCCATAATAGATAGGTCTACCCTAGCTCTTATAAATTGATTAAGATCGTAGGAGGTACCCAAAGTAAATGCAGCCTTCGGTTGTATCAAAAAACCTGGTTCACTTTGTAAATCGCCAACATAAGCACTCGCACCTAAAGCCACATTAATCTTCAATCGCTGTCCAAAACTGCTAGTACTAAAAAAGAGGATATTAAAAATAAAGATGGAAGATATAAGCCTTTTTACTAAATAAGACACTGGGAAGGGTTTGAGTTAAAAATTTTTAGCAAAATAGCTACTTTATCCACTTGTACCAAAATAAAATCGCTACAACATCAGTATTCGCTCAGGATATTTTATTACAAATTGCTTTAACATGCCTCTTAAAACTTCATTTTCAGGATACGGGGTTAGTTGTTGCTTAATAGATGCTTTGTCTGTAATATTTGTATTTTCTTTTAAACATCCCATCCCATAAAATGTTCCCTCATCTACCAATACATAGTTGGAAGCTTCTTTAATAAGATAACTTTTACGTTCCTGCTTTAATTCGCTGATGATAGCATTTACCGAAAGATTGTGTTGTTCAAGTTCTGGTAAATCAGTGGTATTTTTTTTATCTAAAAAAAATAAAGCTGGGTGAACATCATATTGCTTCACCCATTGCCAGAGTAAGTTACGTGCTTGTAGCAATAAATTAAATGATACTAAAGGTTGCAGTATTTTACGTTTCTTGTCAATAGCTAAGCGTAAATAGCCTTTAGCATCTTCGTACATAAATATACCGTATTGATGCTCATAATGTTTTTGGCTTTTATTGTAAATAGGCCAAATCCGTTTAATTTCAATACTTTCAAATAGTGTAGCTAAAAATTCACTATCTAGAACCTTATAGGCAATATCGAAAATTTCTCGTAGAAATTCTTGTTTCTGCTTAGATGGCTTGTTGTTTGAAAAATGAGAGATAACTCTTTTTTTAATATTTTTAGCTTTCCCTATATAAATTACTTTACCAATTTTATTTTTAAAGTAATAAACTCCCGCATTTTGTGGCAATACTTCTACAATTTGGCTACTTAGGTTTGGCGGTAGGTACTGATTCGAGTTTTTTTTTACCATTTTTTTCAACTCGCCACTTGTATCATGTTGTATTAATAATTTAAAAAGGTGCGCTGTGGCCAAGGCATCACCAGCAGCCCGATGCCTATCGTTTAGTTCTATCTTTAGTTCTCTACAAACAGTGCCTAACCCATATTTCGGTAAATCTGGAAATATTTTTCTTGTGAGGCGAATGGTGCAAAGTTTATGTGTTGTCAGCTCAAAGCCAGCTTGCAATAATTGATGTTTCACAAAACTGTAATCGAAATTGACATTATGTGCAACAAATATTCTATCCTTTAAAAGATTGTAAATATTTTCTGCCAATTCTTCAAATTTAGGTGCGGTTGCAACCATTGCATCGGTAATACCTGTAAGCCCTTGAACGTAGCGCTGTATGGGCATGCATGGATTTATTAAAGATGTAAATTTTCCTTCAATTTCGTATCCATTGTGCAGCACTATGGCTATTTCAGTGATGTTATTTGCATTCGCATGCCCACCAGTTGTTTCTATATCTACTACTGCAAACATATTAGCTTACTATTATCGTATTTTTTTAAAAATTCTTTACAACAATACAATTTTTCTAGTCATCATCCGTTTATTAATAACTCCATCTATTGTTATGAAGAACCTTTGAAATAATTGTAACATGTACACACAATTAAAAACATTGGTTATGCGAAAAAAACAAATCATTATTCCTACATCTTCTTTCGATAAAGGGGTAAAAAGTTTTGTAATTATTACAATTTTATATATTGTAATAGCAGTTATGTCTTATTTAAGATTTAAGGCATAACATTCTCCTTTAGAATGTAAATTATAAAATTTGCATTCGACTATTTAAAAAAATCCTTTCTTTTTGAAAGGATTTTTTTGTTTTAAGAAAAATTAATTGTTAAATTTATGTTGGCATTATTAATTCTACGGTTTTTACAACAGCATGGATTTGGTGAACCTATTTGGTCCAATGGAAAACTTTAACAATTTTTCTCACCCAATTAAAAAGCCATGGTACACTTACACTTGAGTCCTCATTCACAAGACAGGCTTGCTTTTGTTTTAATCTCAACAATTATTTTTTTAGTTTTTGTTGCTATTATTACTGTGATTATGTTACAGCCATAAACAATTGTCTCTCTTGCCATTTTAATATCTCCAGTTTATAGCAAATTGGAGATATTTTTTGTCTTAACTTATTTTAAAATCG
>JAYWCY010000394.1:0-2776 GCA_043780175.1 Chitinophagales bacterium | reverse complement strand
TTTCAAAGTCATCATTTTCACCTTCAAATAGGTTTTCGTATTCCTCGGCTTGTTCTTCAGTTAATTCGTCAACTATTTCAAATAGAACATCACTCTTTTTTCTCCAAAATGTAGATTCATCATCATCGTGGTGCATTAGCAAAACACAGTTATCGGTTTCTAATAATGGTTGTAGAAGTACAACATCTTCCCCTTCATTTTCTATCACCAAATAAAAGTTGTCTACTAGTAAGTCTGAATAATTTGCCATGGTAGTAATTTTAATTAAAGATGGTATTTTATACATTACAAAACGTTTAAAATCTTGTTACGCTTCTGTTATGTATTCGCAATCTTATATTCTGCCTTACTATATTTGATAGTAATAAAAGATGTGTTACAAAAATGGTAACTACCAGCCAAGTAAGCCAATAGCAATGCTACATTTATACGTTTTAGATTTACAGTATACCAATCATGCTTTAATTATTAATTTAATAAATAAACTAACAAAAACATGCATGCTTTCAACTAAGGTTAGTAGCCGTTAAATCATTTTACCAAAACATAAATCCGGATAAATATTCAATTGCACTGGCACAAAATATTTTTTTATTTAATTTGTAAATTATTTTATCCATATAGATGCTGCCACTGAAGATGCGTCATTTCAAACTTTAGTTCTTTGGCGGTATGCATACCCACCTCTTTCCAGCCCGTGAGTTTATAAAATTCGGCCGCTCTAGTACTTGGCGAAGTACCCAACCAAACAGTGGTATGTGTTTGACTAAAATACCAATGAAGCATAATGTTTTGCAGCCGTTTGCCTATACCTTGCTTCTCAAAATCTGGATGAATAAACAAAGCCCATATATTGTGCTTTAGCAAATCTACTATGGCAAAGCCCACAATTTTATTACCAATTTCACAAATCCAACCCTTCCCTCTTTTAGTTATAAATTCTTCACAATCAGCATCGCTAACAAATGCAGGGTTTGATAGCGTATTTTCTTTTACTGCATTACGCACTACTTGTATTTGAGAAATATCTGTAACAGTTGCTTCTCGTATCGTCATGCTTTTATTAAATTATCTTTTGCCTTTTTTGATAAACCCGCCAACACCAAATCGTAAGACTCGTCTATCCATTGCTGTAGTTGTTTAATACTTACAGATCCATCAGGAATAATGGTGTTCCAATGCTTTTTATTTTGATGATACCCAGGTTGCACACAGTCGTAATCGGCACGCAGCTGTTCTATTCTATCAGGATGACATTTAACATTAAATTTAAAATCATCACTATCTAAGCTAACCAATAGGAATAATTTGCCAGCTACTTTAAATACCAACGTTTCTGGTCCAAAAGGAAATCCTTCTTCTACAAAAGCTTTGTCTAAACAATAATCCCTAAGGCTTTCAATATTCATAAGCACGCTATTTTACAGTAACAATCTAGTCGTTTTTTTATATTGTACAATAAAAAATACTACTCCAAGTCATTCGCCTTATCGTAAGCCATTATAAAAATAGCTCCTAAGTTTTTATGTGGTGGTATATAATCGTCAAACTTTTCTTTCATCTCACCTTTAAATTGTCCTTCAAAACTTTTCCATAATAGCGGCCAGTTTAAGTCTCTGCCATTACGTAATTCATCGGTTATTTTATTAATTAAACCTTGGTTAATAACACCTGTACCTACTTGTTTTGATGAAATGATTTGTGCTTGAGTGGTTCTTTTTAATACATCATTTAAGCTTTGATAACCACCACAACTTCCTAGCAGCACCACTTTGGCAGAAGATGGTAATTGATCGATGGTACTTTTTACAAAATAGCTATGCCCACGGTGAATCACAACAGTAGGATGTAAACCTAAAGAATCTAAATATTTATCTAAATGCGCTTGTGCTTGTGCATCTAAATCTTTTAACTCATCCAAGGGCTTATTGGCGTAAATAATAATATCAGTGCCCTTTACAGCTTTCACTTCTACCCATTCTGCCTTATTAATAATTTTCCAATTAGGATTTCTAAAGTTGGCTAAAAAAGCATTGAAAACATTGTTGCCATCTTTATCGCCATAAAAAAATTGTTGAATAATAATACGATTACCGGTGTCTTTTAATAAGCTTATTGGCATTTTAAACACTGGATTAATACCTAATTTTTGGCTAATATCGATATTGTTATTAGTATCCATTGATAAAAAGATAGTATTCAATAAATTATAAATTCTTTCCCCACGTACATTCTCGGTTTTTACAGACGCTTGTAGGTTTTGATATACTTGGTCTACTATTAAGGTTTGTAGTTTGGGATCGTTAATACTGGCATAACTATCAGCTACATCTACCGCATCTTCAAGTGTTCTAGTTTTTTCTAGCCCAGTAACAAAGTTGCGCATCATAGCGTTTGCAGCACCATCATCCATACGCTTTAAAAAGTCTGTAAGCGTATTATAGGCCGATGCCATTTTTAAAAATTTTTTATAGTAATCGTAATGTACGGCTTGCAGCAAACTATCGCCTCTTGGCACACTCATTCTTTCAAAAAGACGCTTGTACACACCCAAATAACTACTGGTATAAATTTCTTGCTCACTTAGCACACATAAGTAATACAATTCAATAGGCGTCAACTTTTCAATACGTTTAAACCTTACAGCATCACTACGTTCTTCATGCAAGCCATTAATGGTATCAATATAGTTTTCTATACCTTTAGCTTTCAGTTTTTCGGTCAATACTTTTTTCACCAAAGGTGTATCACCTTTTAGCATTCTCGCAGCATAGTC
>JAYWCY010000393.1:0-2980 GCA_043780175.1 Chitinophagales bacterium | reverse complement strand
TTTAAACCCCTGCTGCGTGAGGTAGTGCTTATAAAACTGCATGCTTGCCCGGTGCAATACCAATTTTTGTTTATGAAACTTGTATTGGTGAAAGTATAGCCATTCTTCTACTAAATATATTGGCCTGTCTTTATGTAAGGCAGGATGTTGCTGATACAATTGATGCGGGAAAACGATATTTATTTCCATATATAAAGAGTATTAGAACAATTTCTTGGTGTAAATGTTCTAAAGTTTCACGCATTTTGCTCAATAAAAATTATAGATATGGAAACCTTAAAAGGTAAAAACGTTTTGGTTGTAGGTGCATCGGGCGGTATTGGTAGTCAATTAACCAAGTTGCTAAGTGGCAGTAGTGCCAATGTATACATTACTGGTAGAAGTGCCGATAAATTAGCAGAGGTGGCGCAAGAAAATGGGCTAGGTTATGATAAATTATTTGTAATGGATATTACAAATGAAGTGTCTGTAAATGAAACAGTAGCAACCGTAGTAGCTGCTTCTGGTACGATTGATATTGTTGTAAATGCGGCCGGGATTGGTATTATTAAGCCAATGGAAACCTTGTCTACAAACGATTTTTTAACCACATTAAATACCAATTTGATTGGCTCATTTTATCTGGTAAAAGCAGTTTTGCCCAAAATGAAAGAGGTAAAAAAAGGCTTAATTATTAATATTCCTGGTGTGTTGGGCAAAGTACCAATGGCAGGTGCGGCAGCTTATAGTGCTAGTAAATACGGCTTAGTAGGTATGATGCAAAGTATAAGAGAAGAAATTAAACGTACTGATATACGCATTACTAATTTGTTTTTGGGGGGTGTAGATAGCCCATTTTGGGACAAGATTGATTTGCGAGTACAGCGTGAGATAATGGTAATGGCAGAAGAAGCCGCAAAAGCTATTTGGTTTTTATGCCAGCAACCAGTAAGTGGTGTGGTTAGTGAAATGGTGTTACAACCGTTTAACCATCAAGCAATTTAAATTAGATATTAAATAGATGTGGTAAAAGCGGCATTAATCGTGTCGCTTTTTTTATTATAAAATAGTATTATGTTTAAGTTTGGTCTAAAAAAGCTATTTTACAGTAGCTTTCTTTTTTGCAATATAATTTATAGTATGAATATCCTCTTCGATTGAGATATCTAATGCGTAATGAATATTGTATACTTGCTTTAAACATGTAATATAAAAGATTAAAATTAGCTGAAAAATAAATAATCTAAGTTTATGCAAGATTTTATTCTTATTTTTCCCATGGTTTCAAAACTTATGCCCTATGAAAAAAAAATATTTTGTTTACTTACTTCTACTTACTGCATTATTTCAAGCTTGTAAAAAAACGGCAGACGCGGTTACTAATTATCCCTTTCATCTTAATATTAGTATCAATAAAGTTAATTTTACTACTAATTCTGTAGCTCGTTTTGGTTTATCTAACGAATCTGGTTGCATAGCTAACAAAAGTTTTGAGGTAACCAATGCTGGCCAAATAGATGTGGATGCTTATTTTTTAGATTGTTATTTTAAACATTTTACAAATAATATTGATTTTAAAAATACGAAGCCTGGTAACTATAAAATATTTGATGGTGGCGATTTATTGAAAGCTACCCAATGCAATGGTGATCTTATTATTGGATTAGCTGATAATAGTATCAGTAATTTGTACACAACTACTATTTTACAGCCTACAAATATTGTGCATAAGATAACTAATGTTAGTATTTCGGATACAACCGCTACGACTATTACTTATTCTGTATCAGGTAATTTTTCTTGCAGCTTCAAAAATGCCAATAATGTGGTTATCCCCATTACAGGCGATTATGTACTACCCATCAAAGTAATAAAATAGAGATACTTTATTAAATATTTAGTCTATGAAAAGCTGGTCGCTTGAGTCAACAACTCGATTTATCTGATCGGTTCATTAAAGATATTGCGTTAACAATGGGCTTTGATAATCCTTTTTATTTTTCGAAAAGGGTTAAAGAGTGATTGGATTATCACCTCAGAAACATAGAATGCCTAAGAAAGAGCAGTAGGTTATCTTAAAAAATTATTGTACTTTTTTTAAGCAGGTAATGTAAAATAAAAAGTGCTTCCTAAATCTAGTGCACTAATAACACCAATACTACCACCTTGTGCTTCAATAAATTCTTTACCAATAGCCAAACCTAGGCCGGTACCAGTTTTGCTGCTACCAGGTACTTGAAAATAGCGATCAAATATTTTGCTAGTATATTTTGAATCTATGCCTTTGCCAGTGTCTTTTACAGCAAATAAAATGGTATCATTCTCTTTACTTATTTCAATAATAATACTACTCTCTTTTGATGAGTAGCGAATGGCATTAGTTAATAAATTGATTAATACCCATGCCGATTTTTCTTTATCAGCTTTTACATCCGGCAAGTCGGTATTGGCATTTACATTAATGGTTATTTTCTTTTGTTCGGCTTGCATTTTTACGGCTTCTAGAGCATATTTTAGTATCTCATAAGGGCTACAAGGCTGTAAAGTCAACTGAATATTACCTGTTTCAACTTGTGCCATATTCAACAACTCACCTGTTATTTTTAAAAGCCTGTTACTGTCGTCCTTAATGCTTTCTATAAGTTGCTTTTGGTCGTCATTAGTTTCGCCTGTTTGTTTGTTTTCCAGCAATTGCAAGCTCATTTTGATTGATGCAATTGGGGTTTTTAATTCATGTGAAACTGTTGCTATAAAATTAGTTTTTGCCTCGTTTAATTCGTGAAACGGTGTGATATTTCTTAATACAATCACTTCACCAATTACTTGTTCATCATTGCTTACGCTCAATACATCTTTATTAAAATAGCTTTCTTTATTGTCAGCATAAATTTTCAAGTCTGTATGGTCTTCCTCTTGCAATAAACGACGCATAAGGTCGTTTTTTAAAGCCACATCGGCGGCATATTTACCTACAATATCTTGCTCTTTTAAGCCCAACATT
>JAYWCY010000392.1:0-2817 GCA_043780175.1 Chitinophagales bacterium | reverse complement strand
CTTTTTCTAAATGAATAGGTGTACAAAAAATTTACGATAAAGGGCTTTAAAGTTGGATAATAATTCCAGTGTTTTAATAGTTCTTCATTGCTAAATACGCTTCTCTTTCGGCAAAGCACCAAAAATTCATCAACGTTTCTAATATCAGCTATACAAGATTCTATAATTCCAATAGTTGTAGCAACACCTTTAAATTTTCCACCAGTCATGTAAAATACAACTACATCACCTGATTTCAAATCTTTCTCTTTTGACCTAGAAATATACACTTTACTTAGTGCGTTCCTATGAGGCAAATTCTCGACAAAATCTTTAGGCGATTGATTGTTTAATATTGAATCTGGAAACAATTCTGTATGATAGTCAGGATAGATAGGGACAATGAAAATATTTTGGGCTCTTGAAAAGAAAGGAAATGTTAATTTAGGGTTTTTAATGTTTATGGGTACTGATTTACTAAATGGTCTTGTATAAACATTCTCAATTCCATTACGTGTTGTTTTAGTACCAAAAAGAACAAAGCCCCATATTTTCAATAAATCAATTAATCTTTCTTGCTCTTCTCTTTTATTGAAAATAGTTACATAAACTTCATCAACTTTATATTGTAAAGCGTTATCAAATATTATTTTCAAAAATCGTTCTCCAATTTTATAGCCATTCTCTGTAACCTTAAATGTTCCAATTTTAAGTCTTTTTTTGGGCTGAAATGCTGGAGTAATTTCTGAATAATTTTCTTCTTTTGTTTCAATTTTTATGAAAAGAAAAGCAGTTAAATGATTGTCACTATAACATACATAGCAAGGATCTTCAGATTTTTTATTAAACCAATCATCAAATTCAATGTAATCTTCTCTAAATGACTCAAAAAATTTATCCTTAATATCCACCTCTGCGAAATCAACCTTTTTTACTGCCAAGACTTTGTAATTGACTAATTGCGGGTTCTCGGCTGTAACTTTTTCTAAAAAGGTTTGAATTTTAAAAACTCTTTCAGAAATTCCAAGTAATTGAGCTTTAGTATGTATTTTCTTATCTTCCGAAATTAAAATATCCACTCTATTTTCAAACACTTCATTTAGTATTTGTGTATCATTTATATCGTTGTCAAGTGTATCTACCGATTTGCTTACCTGTAACATTTTTTCACTCAATGGCGCTTGATGCTTAAGTGTATTATAACTTTCAATCTTAATATTCATCGTTTGAAGAGTATTAGGATCTTTATACCTGTTTAACTCCTCAACAGTTAAGGGATGAATATATTTCGAGTATTTTAGTTTATCAAGCCAATTGAAAAGCTGTCCAATGTCAAGATTGTAAATTTTATTCGCCTCTCTATGTATGATGATATTGGTGTCTAGCAGTACTTTCATAAGTCAGTTTGTGAAATTATTTGGATTGCAATCTTAAATTTAAGCATGAAGTAAATATACTATTTTTTAATACTTCAACCATTCTGATATTTATTTTCATAATAATAAAAAAACAATCAACCTATTAATGGATTAGCCATTATGATAAATATTACCCAAAAAAGTCACTTAAACGCTCACACATTACCAATTACATCCTTAAAAACGCTGTATCCAGCGTCAATTAAAACATCCTGATTACTAACCTATTGCTTAGTTAAGGTTGCTGTTTCAATATCTGTGTTGCCAGTTGTTTTAATTACTAGGGTTTTACAATTAAAAGTGGTGGTGTACGATTCATAATCGAGGGTTAGAGTATTGCCACTAATACGCCAAGTGCCAGCACCAGTAACACTACTTGGGCAAGTAAGTACACCTTCATCAAATGTGTAAATACTATTGGCTTTAAATGTAATAACATTGTCTTTTGCGCAAGCTGGGTAAGTGGCAAACTCATCTATCACTGGGCTTGTAGTAGATGCCTGATAGGTGTAGCCTGTCATAATATATGTACCCAAAATAGAACTATTGTTAAGGGTACAATCATCGCTGCCTTTATTGCAACCAAGCATTACGATACATACAAGAGCAAAGAATATAATTTTTTTCATGTGTGAAATTTTCTATGATATTACGATTTTACTCGCAATTATATCATAAAAAATTAACCATTGTTTTGCAGCGATTAAAACCCACTGATACAACGTACTTTATCCCCAGCATTACTACGGTTTCTAAACTTGGCTCGGTAGGTAGCGGTAAACTCAAAACCACCTTGCGACTGTGAGGCTGTTTTTAATTGCGATACATTCGCATCATAACTAACCCCTACAGAAAGTTGGTAAATATCTAGTTTTATAACGGGTATTAATGCATCGCTCCAGCGATAAAAAGCACCACCATACAAAGTTATATTTTGGTAGGACTCGTAACCCACGCCTTGAAACAAATCGGTACCATACATTAAGCCCCCTAAAAACTGCTGATTGCCTGCCTGAGAAAAATAATCACCATAAAAAACAACTCTGCTAAAATCATTGGTAGGTACAGATAAACCACCATTAATCGCAATTTTTCGGTTTAATGCACTGCTAGCATTATTGGTATAAAAACCTACCAAAGGTTTATTAATATGAAACATGCCAGCACCTAAGTAAAATTTATTGCCAACGCCAAAGCTGCTGCTGTATGATACGCCAGCACTAAAATCCCAATAGGTAAAGCCAGTATTTGCAAAAACCCCGGCTGTAGGATTATTCGGATTAAATGCACCATTTTGAAACTGATCATCTAGCTTTAATTGTGTAGGATCGAATTGTGACCTTACTGGCCCCCCCATAAAAGCAATGGACAAATAATTATCATTATCACCACTTAACGATTTGTGAAAATTAATAACTGG
>JAYWCY010000391.1:0-4598 GCA_043780175.1 Chitinophagales bacterium | reverse complement strand
TTTGCCTCCTTTGTTTCTTTGCGTGAAACTATTTCGTTGTGAGAAATGTTAATTACCGCTTATCAATTGCAATAATACAAGCTACCATATTTTTATCGCTAGTTGTGGTTTCAAAGCTAATGGTACCATCGCTACTACTGTTAAATTGCACACCTTTAACAGATAATCTTTTTACGGCCGTATTTACTGCATTTTCAAAACCATTAGCTTTATTAGTATTCACTGCATTGTTTAAATCAAACACATTTATGGGCTCTTTACTCGTAAGTACTGCTATAAAATCTTGGTTACCAATATCATCAGCCTGCAAACTCATTCCACGAGGAAATAAGCGATAACCTGTAATACCACAATATGGCGAAAACTTGGTTTTAGTAGCATCTGCTTTAGATGGATAAGGAAACAATACATAACTACTACCATCCGTTTCTTTACCCAAAACATATACATAGCATGCACTCTTATTTTTAACTTCCATTTTAAAAGTGGTGCCTTTGGCAATGGGCTGTGTTGTTTTAAAAGTGTTGCCATCAGTTAATTGTAATGGTATATAGCGCTTGGTTTTAGCTTCTACTAAACCAATACTGCAAGCCAAATTTTGCACATCAGCAACACCTTTTTTAGGTGCAGGATTTATGCCATAAGCTTCTTGCACAAAGCGTTTAAAATCGCTATACCGTACATAAGCCACACCATTGTTGCCCCAATTTTTACCCCAACTATTCATTATTTCAAATGCACCACCTTCTTTCCTGTCATCATACCCAATTACGCATAATGCATGGCCACCAAAGCCCATCATACTATAATCATCCTCTGTTGGATGCCAAATATCTTTACCAGACATCTCCTGCATAAAACTACCTCCTACCATCATCCCTATTACCACAGGTACATCTTTTGCCAAATGTTCTTTTATGGCATGAATATTAATACCTTTAGTACTCTCAGTCGTAGTCAATCTCGTAAATCCTAACATTTTAAAATCTGAGGCTTTATTAATTAATTGTCCGTTGGGCTGTCGTTCGCAATCTTTATCATCATACGGAAAATCGTTAAATGGCACAGCCCCCACCTTGGTCATAGTTTCCATTGCACGAATGATATAACTACCTTGGCAACCATCTAGCTTAATTTGATTGTATAAAAACGAAGGGCTAAAAGCTAATTTATTGGGGTCTACACCAGTGCTTACAGCCTCTAAAACTGTTCTTGCGCCATATGCGCTGCTCCAAGCCACACAGCTACCTTGTTGGCCTTGGTTTAATCTGTCTGGTGCAAATTTTAATAATGATACATATTCAGGTAAATCAGTTTTGCTTACGTCTAGCCCTTCATACACGTCTGCTTTATCAAATTGCTTTGGGTCAAGCACACCACCAGTAGATAATTGTTCTGTGTTGCCATTATTACTTAAATGCCCGAAACCATTACACCCACCTTTAAAATAAAAAACACCCCCTATAACCAACAATACCAGCAATAATATCGGCTTACGGATCAGTAAACCCAATATCATTGGCAGAAATTGGAATAAGCTATTTCCGCCGCCCCTGTTGCTACTGCCACCGGTATTGCCATCACTATTGTCTTCTTGATCGTTTGGATCATCTACCATTCTAATGGGCATAGTTATCAATTTTAGCTGCTAAAAATAAAAGGAAAATAGTTTCAACTATTTTTTGGCTAGTAAACTTACGACTTCTATATTTGCACTCCCAAAAACAACTGGAGCGTTGGTAAATCGGTTAATACACCTCCCTTTCACGGAGGAATGACGGGTTCGATTCCCGTACGCTCTACTATAACTCATTCAAAAAAGCAAAAAACGCTGTAAACGCCATTGTTTACAGCGTTTTTTGCTTTATGGCTATACCAAATGGTGCATTAAATCTTGTTCTTCCAGTGACCTATCCGTTTTCTTACAAAACAGGTCACCACACCATAAACAGAACGTTCAGTTTATTCTTTTTAGTAAAGAAAGCAAAAGCTATTGCCAATGGAGAAGCTCCGATTTATCTACGTATTACTATCGATGGAAATAAAACGGAATTATCAACAAATAGAAATATCCAGCCAAGTAAATGGAATAATGTTGCCCAAAAGTAATAGGTAATACCGAAGAAGAAAAAAGCCCCCAATTGGTACTTGAAAACTCGAGAATGGACTTATTGCATATTTTTATAGTTTGCCATTGTATATAATAATTTTTTAATAAAAAAATTAGATAGTATCATACGATTGCATTAACAACCTTGGTGGATCATCAGAATCAAAAATTTTGTTCTAGCCCTTTTTTTCATTCTTTTGAAATTACAATTTCATTATAACATAAACCATATGTAGTTCTTTTATCTTAAGTTGCAGTTCGACTGTCTTAATTTTTTACCCATTAGTTTCATTTTTCAACTTACGACTAGGCTAATAAACTTATGAAAACATCGCACCTATTTATAGTATATCCAACAATCGCCTATGGTAATTTATTTGCCCTAAGTGGTAAGATAAATGGGCAGCCAAATGCACTAAAAAAAATTCATAAGTCAGCGGCTCTGCAAATAACTGTATGGGATATTCTTTTGGTAAATCTGCTTCGGTAAGTAAGGTTAATGCATGGCTAACTGCATATATAGTATCGTCTAGTTTTTGTAGTAATTCGGCTTTAGGAATGCCTTTGACTGAAAACTCTACATCTCGGTTTCTTACATAGCCACTTTTACCAATTTCTGCACCTAAATAAGCATTAAGATTGCCAATTATATGCAGGCATAAATTACCGGCTGAATTTGTAATGCCTTTATCTACTGCCCAAATAGCTGCTTCGCTTTTGTAGGCTACTATTTCTTGTTTTAACTTATTTAAATCTCTTACAAAAATGGAGGTAAGTGTTTGTGTAAGCATAGTATTTTACTTTTATAAAAACAGCCTCATAAAATAAATATTGTTTTACGAGGCTAAGGCATTTTATGCATTTTTTTACGCAGTAATGGCTGCAATACCTGGCAGTACTTTGCCTTCAAAATATTCTAATAAAGCACCACCACCTGTACTGATGTAGCTGACTTTATCAGTATAGCCAAATTGGTTTACAGCGGCAACACTGTCCCCACCACCTACAAGGCTAAAAGCACCATTAGCAGTAGCTTCTGCTATTGCAGTAGCAATGGCTTTTGTACCATGTTGAAACTTAGCCATTTCAAAAACACCCATTGGACCGTTCCATAAAATGGTTTTAGATTTTTTTATTACGTTCGTAAATTGCTCAATTGCCATTGGTCCAATATCTAACCCCATCCAACCATCTGGTATGGCATTACTTGGTGCAGTAGAATCGTTGGCCTCCGCGGCAAACTTATCAGCTATAATACTATCACTTGGCAAGTGAATGCATACGCCTTTATCGGCTGCTTTTTTCAACAACCCCTTTACCATATCTAAACGATCGTCTTCGCATAAGCTATTGCCAATATGACCACCAGCGGCTTTCATAAATGTGTAAGCCATACCACCACCAATAATAATGTCAGTAGCACGTTCTAATAAATTTTCTATAATTAATATCTTGTCGCTCACTTTAGCACCACCAACAATGGCTACAAATGGCTTTTCGCTTTGGTGCATTACTTTTTCTGCACTTGCAACCTCGCTATTCATCAATAAGCCAAACATTTTATGGTCTTTATCAAAAAATTGCGCAATAATTGAAGTGCTCGCATGTGCACGGTGTGCTGTACCAAATGCGTCGTTCACATACACATCACCAAGCTTGCTTAATTTTTCTGCAAAATCAATATCCCCTTCTTCTTCTTCTTTGTAAAAGCGTAGGTTTTCTAGTAATAATACCTCACCAGCAGCTAAGTCTGCTGCATATTCTATTGCAGATTCACCGATACAATCTTCGGCAAACTGAATATCTATTTCATCTAGCAAAACGCTTAAATGCGATACAATATGCTTTAAAGAATACTTATCTTCTGGACCATCTTTTGGTCTGCCTAAGTGGCTCATAACAATGACGCTACCACCATCGGCTAGTATTTTTTTAATGGTTGGCAAAGATGCCGTCATTCTAGTATCATCTGTAATAGCAAGGGTTTGCTTATCTAAAGGCACATTAAAATCTACCCGTAGCAATACTTTTTTGCCACTAAAATTGTAATCGGAAAATTGACTCATATTGATACGATTTGAAGGCAATAAAGATAAGCGTAATTAAACAAAACATGTTGCTGTTTTTCGTCATCAAATGCTACAACTGCGGTTATTAACAATGAAATAATAGTTGCAATGTATTGCTATCGATAAATAATTGGCTAATAATATTTAAAAAATTGTAGAATACAAATCTATACCAGCCGAAGGCAAGGATATGCGCATAATATTTATCAATAAAATAAATAACAATATGATTTTAGCCCAATTTTGCCTTTACCCAACCCAATACTTTAGCTAATTGCTCTTCACGAGTAAGTTTAGTATTATCTAACACCACGGCATCCTCTGCTTTGCGCAGCGGACTTACTTCACGGTTGCTATCAATGTAATCCCGCATTTCTAAGTTTTGGCTAATTTCTAGGATAGTGACATGTGGATTTTTC
>JAYWCY010000390.1:0-5875 GCA_043780175.1 Chitinophagales bacterium | reverse complement strand
GTTAAAATACTATCTCATAACTGGCTATTAATAAATCATCCAGCGCCTAATTTTTTCGGTATATGTTGGCGAATCATACCATACATAGCCTACTTTTTTTGCATAATAGGTATATGATGTATAGGCAGATTGTATGCTGTATAAGCCTCCAGGATTTTTTACCAGTATCTCTTGCCTAATTTTTATGACACTATCGAAGATATTGCCGTTGATGGTATAAGGTACATTTTTGGCATCAACACTAAATCTAATTTTATAGGTAATAGGAAATCCAATTGAACTGGTTGAAAGCGTATCTGTTTCCCAAAAGCTATTTAATGGCAATTTATCATCTAAAAATTTATATTCAATAAAACGGGAGTCGCTAAAAAATGTACCGTAAGTGTAATATTCGCCTATTAAACTATCTTTTCTATATAAAAAACTATCACTTTGGCTTGTTACAAATAGCTTATATGGCTTACTATTGATCGTAGCTATATATGGCGTACAAGTATATCGTACCGTATCGGCTGACTTATCGTAGGTCCAATTACTATTGGTAGTTGTAGGAAAATAGTCGCCAGAAGGTGTGGTAACTGTACCGCCAGTACTAGACATACTGCTTACGGCAATACTAAATAAACAATATGAACTATTAAAGTAAACCGTAAAATTTGATGTTAAAGGCAAAATTGGCTTACCATACCCTTTAAGTTTAAAAGTTTGCGTACCAGAAGTAAGTATATAGGCACTATCTCTAAACCAAAAACCATTTACCGTATCAGTATAAATTTTATAGTTACCCGGTTTGGTAATAGTAGCAGTTACAACTACATAATTACTATCTGTTAATACAGTATCTACCACGTAATTACCTTTAATAGCTATATTTTGGCAATTGCCCAAACTATCTTTTAAAGTACCAGTAGCTACAGAACTTGTACTTGAGCCCGACTCGTAACTACTCTCTTTAGTACATGCAACTATTAGTACGATGATAATGAAAAATAGGACGCTAACTTTATTAAAATACTTGCTCATAAATGTATACTTGCACGAATATAAGATAAAGACTAGACTAACATTGCTGCCTTATTCGTTAATATTTTCTTATCACTTAGTTCTGCGATGTTAGTAAGGGTAATTTCTGCTATTTGTGTGAGTGCTTCTTGGGTAAAAAAAGCTTGGTGAGCCGTAACCAAAACATTAGAAAAACTCATTAAACGCTGTATGGTATCATCTTCAATGATCTTGTCCGATAAATCTCTAAAAAAGAGCTTTTCTTCTTGCTCGTACACGTCTATACCCAAATATCCAATCTTTCCAGATTTAAGTGCCTGTATTACATCATCTGTATTTATTAATGCTCCGCGGCTGGTATTAATTAACATAACACCTTGCTTTAAAAAAGGCAAAATCGCTGCACTAATCAAATGCTTGGTTTGCTCGCTTAATGGACAGTGTAGCGATATGATATCTGCTGCTTTGTAAATGTCTAGCAATGGATGATACGTTACACCAATGGCTTCTAAATCTCTATTGGCAATTACATCAAATGCCATCACTTTACAGCCCAAGCCTATCATTATTTTACAAAAAGCTTTACCAATATTGCCAGTGCCAATTACGCCTACAGTTTTGCCATGTAAGTCAAAACCTAATAAACCGTTTAACGAAAAATTTTGCTCACGTACACGGTTGTAAGCCTTGTGGGTTTTACGATTCAGCGTTAAAATCATGGCCAGTGCATGTTCTGCAACAGCCTCTGGTGAGTAAGCTGGTACACGACACACTTGTATATTATTCTGCCTGCATGCTTCTATATCTATATTGTTAAAGCCGGCGCAGCGTAGTGCGATAATACCTACTTTTTTTGCTACCAATTGCTTTACTACAGCAACATCTACCTTGTCGTTTACAAACACACAAACCACCGAACCTTCTTGCACCAAATTGGCTGTATCCGCATTCAGTTGTATATCGAAATAAGTGAGTTGATAGCCAAAATGCGCGTTACAATGGTTAAAAAATTGCTTGTCGTATGGTTGTGTTGAGAAAAATGTGATATTGGTTGATGATGGATTTGACATTGGTTAAAGGTACGATATTGACTTGCTTAATCTCAATTATTACTATTTATTATCTTCTCTCATTATTAGTTTCATTGCAAGTTGATTATTCCAAAAACTAATTACAATCAGCGCAATTTCATCTGCAGTTAATACGTCATTTATTGGTTTCTCAAATTGAATATCGGTAACATCACTAATCCCTACAGCATCCATACCGTTTTCTTCATGAATAGTCAAATAAAGTCTCTATAAGCAAGTAAGCTTTTGGCTAGTGCATCAATAGAACAATTAAAAAGGTCGACAAAAAATAATTATCATGATCTAGGTATTCTATTTGGTCATTTTCTTTATTATTTATCATTATAGAATCGCCTTCCCCACAAGAACCAATTACAATATATTTTTCAAATGTGGAGTCCAAGAAATTATATTGATTAGTTAGTTTGATAATGCCATAATACTTGTCAATAGTCTTGTTGCAAAATGAAAAAAATGGAGCGACTTGCTTTGGTAATCCCGCATTGTTAAAAAACTACTAGTCATAGCTGACAATCTAAACATGGCAAGCCTATCAAGTGGTATTGGTGATAAATTATTTTCTACTGAAGACCAATTAGCTCTAAATTATTCGGCTGTCATTTTTAATTAACAATTGTACGTAATGTAGAAATTTATGTATCAAGATTATTCACCAATAAAATTGTACACAACAGGTAGAAAAAATTAAGCTCTTTTTTAATCAATGGGACAGACATTTGACGGCGAAGCAACCATGACAACATACCTCCAAAAACATTTATGAAAGCACTTGTACTATCTACTAATATTATTTTAAAAAATAAAGTCTTTAACAGCGACTTTGACGAAAGCTGGGTAGACTGGGCTATAGACATGATAGAAGCTGGCTTTAATTCTGAAAGCTTGTACACTTTGGCTGCTACTTCTAAACCCTATAACCAACAAGCATTGCAAGCGCTTACCAATAAGGTGCTGCAAGATTTTAATTTGTCTTACCATAACAAATCTTTGGTAATAAAGAAATATGTGTACTTCATTGTTACCAACGCCATTTACAAAACCAATAGCTATTTTAAAGCACTACGAGAGCTAAAAGACATTTGTATTAGTATGCAGTACGATGAATTGTATATGGCTTTTTACTTGCTTTATTTTGCAAAAACAGACCTTGCAGAATGCGATAAACAATGGTATTGGAATGGTGCAGACAAAACCAATATTGATCAAATAATTACTGCTCAATTTGCAGACTGGATTAGCAGGTATGAAAAATGATAATTATATTCATATTGCTGTCAACGCAAACTAGCAACAAGTACCAATGCTATATTGGCTAGTGTAGCCCCAAAAATTGCATAAGACCTACCTTTTTGTACCAATATTTTATTGGTATTGGTAAATGACCCTGTTTTAGTTTTTCTCGCGTGAATACTTTACAACTATTTGGCCGCAAGATGCATGTTGTAAAACTACCATCTGGATGGTACTTGGTAAATATGACCACTGCAACCTCCTGACTAGATAAAAGATTGGGGTATCATCCTAGCATTATCTATGCCTTATCCTAGCTTATCTAGTACTTAATCAGTACTTAACCAACGAAGGATAAACGAAGGAAGATTACTTAAACCCTACTTAGTGCGTACTTATGCATGGCTTCAGCTATGGTGCATCTAGGCTAAAACTGTCTACCTTCGAAAGGACAAACCATGGACCAACTTTTACAACAAATACGAACCTGTAAAGCATGTGAACAGCATCTTAAAGATGGGGTTAATCCTATTATTACAGCAAGTTTAAAAAGTAAACTTATTATCATTGGACAAGCGCCAGGGCGAATAGTTCATAACACTGGTATTCCTTGGAACGACAAAAGCGGAGACAACTTGCGAAACTGGTTAGGCGTAGACAAACCAATATTTTATGATAATAGCAGGATTGCTTTAATGCCAATGGGTTTTTGTTATCCTGGAACTGCCAAAACTGGAGATTTACCACCACGACCAGAATGTGCACCATTGTGGCACGGTAAATTAATGACATTAATGTCTCATGCAAAACTCGTTTTACTTATAGGCAAATATGCTCAAAACTATTATTTGGGCGATAACGTAAAAAACAACTTGACAGAAACTGTTCGCCAATACAATACCTATTTACCAAAATACTTTCCGTTACCGCATCCTTCTCCAAGAAACAATATTTGGCAGGCAAAAAATGAATGGTTCAAGAAATTAGTTTTACCTGAGTTAAAAAAACAAGTTCAAGATGTTTTAAGTTGTTAAACATTTACAATAAAAAACGCTATCAGAAAAAATAACAAGGCCATTATTTTTGAATCATTACATAGATCAATCATCCTAAATTTCACTCAGGTAAATCCCTATTTTAAACGTTTATCAACTACCATCATTATTGCTAGTTTTTATCTTATTTAAAGTATTAAAGTAACTATAAAGTGCTGCGCATGCAGCATTGGTCAAACTGGTATATAAAACATATAAAAGTTTATTTTACTAAATCAATTGTTATGAGAACAGTTGGCAATTAGCGACGATGTGAGGAGTATTTATTTTATACAAAAGGGATAGTCAAATAAAAATGGGTAGTTGTCAGTGAATAAAATTTACCAATGCAGTTTGATTCAGAATGGCAATTTTTTTACCTTCAGTTTTAATAATTTTTTCATTGGTCCATTCCACAAAAATCTTAAAAATGGTTTCATAAGTAGTGCCTACAAAAGATGAAATGTCTTGTCTAGTTAATGCTACGTTTATGTAACCTTGTTCTGTTAGTCCGAAAAAATATTTTAATTCAAGAATGGCTTCTGCAATACGCCCTTTTACATCCATATGCGCCAAATTAGTCATTCTTTTTTCGGCTATTTGCAGTTCTAATAAGTATTGTTGCATTAGTTTATAGGTTAAGGTAGGGTTGGTTTGTAAGCTTGCCTCTAAAAAATGATTATCAATAAAACATACTGTTGTAGGCTCTAGTGCAGTTGCAGATACAGGGTACAGTTCTTTGCCACCCAAACCTCTATGCCCAAGCACGTCTCCTTTTTTTGCAAAACGAAGAATTAACTCTTTTTCAGCACCCCATTGCTTGTATACTTTCACACTTCCTTCCGAAATAAAATAGATGCCTGTTACTACACCACCTTCAATAAAAATGGATTCGCCTTTTTTAAAGGAAAATGTTGTTTTATTAATGGTAACTGCAGTTTTCCAGGCTTCAGAAGAACATTGACAAAGAAAACAAGTAGAAATATCGCAGGTTGATGTTTGCATAGTTAATATTCAGTGGGTTTACTTAAACTTAAAGTATTGTTTAAACAATATTTTTTGATTTTTTTAATTTTTAAATTTGCATTTAATATTGTTTAAACAATAATTTTGCACAAAAATAAGTATTGTGAAACATTTTATCGGAAATTCTATACCAATAGCCGCATCTCTGCCAGAAATGACTTCAGAAAATAATTTTGTACTTGGTAAAGGTTCTGTTTCTAAAAGAATTGTTGCAATTAGTATGCAAGCTATTCTTAATGCACTTGTAATTGGGTGCATTGCCAGAGTGTTAGTAGGTTTGATTGATTTTTTTACTAACCTTTCTTTTTATGGACAACTTTCCTTTCAACATGCTTCGCCTGAGGGCAATCATTTAGGCTTATGGGTAATAATAGTGCCTATTATTGGTGGTATTATTGTAGGGATACTTGCCAGATATGGCTCAAAAGCGATTAGAGGGCATGGAATACCCGAAGCCATGGAGAAAATCATTTTAGAAGATAGTAAAATTCC
>JAYWCY010000389.1:0-6099 GCA_043780175.1 Chitinophagales bacterium | reverse complement strand
AACCAAAGTTTGAGCCTCCTGAGGGCAGTGGATTATAAGAAACAGCCGATGGTCTGGAAGTAAAATAAATAACACTGTCAAAACGCTGGCCGATTAATTCACTGCCGATTATTTTATTGTTTTTATAAATTAAACTTCCATTTGCCTTGTCGGGCATTGTTAGTTGTACAATTCCTGTTACAAAAAGCGGATAAATGACACCGGTTAAAGCGGTAAAGAACAGGAAGATTTTTAAAGATATTAATAGGGATTTCATTGTTTGTTTTTTATACTGAATTGAAATAGAATGAAATAAGAAGTAATAAATGGAAATATTTTTATTATTCGATATTAACTAATTGTATATATGGTCAAAAATTAATAATTAAATCGATCAATTTAATGCCAATAAAAGGGGCAATCACTCCGCCTAATCCGTAAATAACCAGATTCCTGGTCAACGCGACATTCGCAGAAACAGGTTTATATTGTACGCCTTTTAGAGCCAAAGGAATCAGCATAACGATGATAATCGCATTAAAAATGACAGCGCTTAGAATGGCGCTCTGAGGAGAACCGAGATTCATAATATTTAATGCCGAAAGTGGTCCAACACCGCTTTTACCGGAATAGAGTGAAAGTGCAATAGCGGGAATAATGGCAAAATATTTTGCCACATCGTTGGCAATAGAAAATGTGGTAAGCGTGCCTCTCGTCATTAATAATTGTTTACCAATTTCTACAATTTCAATCAATTTGGTTGGGTCATTATCAAGATCCACCATATTGCCAGCTTCTTTTGCCGCCGCCGTGCCGCTGTTCATTGCAACACCAACATTGGCTTGTGCAAGGGCAGGCGCATCGTTGGTACCATCACCCATCATCGCTACTAGTTTACCAGCTTGTTGTTCGGCTTTTATATAGTTCATTTTATCCTCTGGCTTCGCCTCGGCAATAAAATCGTCCACACCGGCTTTTTCGGCTATAAACTTGGCTGTTAAGGGATTGTCACCTGTTACCATCACTGTTTTTACGCCCATTTTGCGCAAGCGTTCAAAGCGTTCTTGTATGCCAGGTTTAATAATATCTTGTAATTCTATTACACCTAAAATCACTTCATTTTGGCTCACCACCAATGGTGTACCCCCGTTTGAAGCGATTGCTTTTACACGATCTTCTATTTCGTATGGAAAGTCGTTGCCTGCATTTGCGGCTATTTTTCTAATTGAATCAAAAGCGCCTTTTCTTACACGCAAGCCACTTGGTAAATCAATACCACTACATCTTGTTTCAGCCGAAAATTTTATAAATGTTGCACCATATGTAGAGACACCACGCATGGCGTCTCTACTACCACCAGCCAGTTCAATAATTGATTTTCCTTCAGGTGTTTCATCGGCCAAAGATGATAATACGCAGGCTTCAATAAAGGTTGTTTCATCAATAGCATTAGCAGGGTAGAAGTTGGTTGCTTTTCTATTACCAATGGTGATAGTACCAGTTTTATCTAGCAACAATACATCTAAATCACCCGCAGTTTCTACTGCTTTGCCACTCTTTGTAATCACATTAGCGCGTAATGCTCTATCCATACCAGCAATACCAATAGCACTTAGTAAACCGCCTATTGTGGTGGGTATTAAGCATACAAATAAGGATATAAAAGCTGCAATAGTGATGGGGGTTTTGGCATAATCGCCAAAAGGTTGTAAGGTTACACACACGATTATGAACACCAAGGTAAAGCCAGCTAATAAGATCGTCAAAGCTATTTCATTAGGCGTTTTTTGGCGTGATGCACCTTCAACCAAAGCAATCATTTTATCTAAAAAACTTTCACCTGGGTCTGTGGTTACACGTACTTTAATCCTATCACTTAATACTTTTGTTCCACCAGTTACAGAGCTTTTATCGCCACCGCTTTCTCTAATTACTGGTGCAGATTCACCTGTAATAGCACTTTCATCAATGGTGGCAATGCCTTCTATAATTTCACCATCCATTGGTATAGTGTCGCCTTCTTCGCAAAGAAATACATCCCCTTTTCTTAATTGGGAAGAAGGCACAATTTTAATTTCATTGGTAAATATGTCGCCAACTGGTTGTATCCATTTGGCAGGTGTTTCTTCTCTTGTTTTTCTAAGACTATCTGCTTGTGCTTTACCTCTTGCTTCGGCAATTGCTTCGGCAAAATTGGCAAATAATAGGGTTAAGAATAAAACGCCAAACACAATAAGGTTATAAGCTAAGCTGCCTTGTGTTTTGTCGCCTGCCATTATCCAAATACATACACCAAGCATAATAGCTGTTCCTATTTCCACTGTAAACATTACAGGGTTTTTGAACATGATTTTGGGATTTAGTTTGATGAAAGATTGTGCCAAAGCCTCTTTTACCAAAGCTGGTTCGAAGAGTTTATTTGATGTTGTCGACATAATTATGAGTTTATTGTCTGAACCGGGATTTTGATGGATTTTTGTGATTTACAGGATTTGTAAACCAATGTTTTACCATCTAAATTCCCAGTTAAGTCTATTGTTCTGAACGTTTTTAATCTATAAAATCTTACCAAACCCTAGTTCAGACGATTTAGGGTTTCATCGCAAAATATTCTGCTATTGGACCAAGGCATAAGGCTGGGAAAAACGATAGTGCAGCAATGATAAAAATGACTGCGAAAATCATGATACCAAATGTGCCTGTATCGGTTTTTAAAGTACCTGCATTTTCTGGGATGTATTTTTTATTGGCCAAAATACCTGCTATAGCAAGGGGGCCAATAATTGGCAGAAACCGCCCTAGCAACATCACTATACCACAAGCTATATTCCAAAAAGGCGTGTTATCACCAACTGAAGAGTTATTGCCATAACCTAAGCCTTCGAAGCCACTACCATTATTGGCTGATGAAGAAGTGAATTCATAGAGCATTTCACTAAACCCATGATTGCCAGGATTATTTAACCAAGCCGCATATTCAATAGGATTATGTGCATAGAGATGAGAAGCAATGGCAGTACCTACTAAAATTAAAAATGGATGTAGGAGCGCAATAATTGCCGCAATCTTCATCTCTTTAGCTTCAATTTTTTTGCCTAAAAATTCAGGTGTTCTTCCTACCATTAAACCAGAAATAAAAACTGCAATAATGATAAAAATGTAAAAATTTAAAAAGCCAACACCAACACCACCGTAAAAGGAATTAATCATCATACCAAGCATACAAAACATGCCTGTTAGTGGCGTAAAACTATCGTGCATGGCATTTACAGAGCCGTTTGAAGTAACGGTAGTAGTAATGCCCCAATAAGCCGAAGCTGCCGAACCAAAACGTACTTCTTTCCCTTCCATACTGCCTAGTGGTTGTACAATTCCCATTTTACCAATAGCATGGTTGCCACCCATTTCTAAGTAAATAGAGGGCACTAAAAAGAGTAAGAACCCAATGGTCATAATACCAAAAACCATCCAGGCAAAACGTTGTCTTTTAATCATGTAGCCCAAAGCAAATATCATGGCTATGGGAATTAAAGTGATCAATACATTTTCAACAATATTGGTAAAATAGTTAGGGTTTTCTAGTGGGTGGGCAGAATTGGTACCAAAAAAGCCCCCACCGTTGGTGCCAAGCTGCTTGATAGCAACCATGGCGGCGGCGGGGCCCCTACTAACATTTACAGTATCACCTTGAACTGATATATATTTGGATTTACCCTTGAAGGTCATCGGCGTACCGTTAAACAACAATATCACAGCAACAACAATTGATAAAGGCAATAAAATTCTAGTTAATGACTTAATAAATAAGTTGTAAAAGTTACCAAGACCTCTACCTAAATTTTTCCCTAAAACTGAAGGGTTCGCATTTGGTTTCATAGCAATAAATACCACTGCACAGGCAGCCATACCGGCTGCAGCACTAATAAACTGCCAAAGCATTAAGGTTAACTGACCTAAATAGCTTAAGCCACTTTCACCAGAATAGTGTTGCAAATTGGTATTGGATATAAAACTGATAGAAGTATTAAAAGCTAAGTCTGGAGGCATGCTTGGGTTGCCATCTGGGTTTAATGGTAACGCACCCTGTGTCATTAATATCAACATAGATAGTAAAAACCAAACAAGATTGATGGTAAGCAACGCAGCAAGATGTTGCTTCCAATTCATATCCTTACTTGGATTAATGCTACCAAGTTTAAAAAACAATTTGTCTAATGGATTAAGGATGGAATCTGTCCAAGTTTTATCGCCACTATATACTTTGCCAATATACCTACCTAAAGGGATGGCTAAGGCAACTGTTGCAATAAACATGGCAATAATGCCGAGAATTTCTGTGTTCATGATGAGTTGTAGGTTATAAGTTTTAAGTTTTGAATTGTAGGTAAATGCGTTATGCTAAACTGATTACTTACAATATATTACTTATTTAAAATTTTTCTGGTTTTACTAGTACATAGCATACGTAGAAAAAAACAAGAATAGCGACAATAAATACTGCTAACATGATAGTTTGATTTAGATGTTTTCGAAGAAGTCGATGGATTTGAAGAATAGTGTAAAGCCTATAAGACCTGCAATAATTAAAATGATAGTAAGCATGATGGATTAGTTTAAAATTCGGAAAATGATACATGACACCACAATTACTAAATACCCTATTAAAAGTAAATTGAAGGGCTTTATTTTTCGTGATTGTATCATGCGATTGATGTTGATTGTAACTTGTATAAATGCTATTACGCCAATGCAATGCCAGTACCTGAGAATGATGAATGTTACATCACAAAACCCCTACGGATATTGAATTGTAGCGAAATAATTGTGTTTGTTATACAAATGATTGTTCTTGAAAAGCCTTCCATAATAGCAGGTGTATTATCAAAATGGGTAGGTCTATTTTGTTTATTAGCAACAAAAAAAAGACCATCGTGTTAGGATGGTCTTACTTACAAAAATGACATTGTTAATTGATTAGTGTGTTATACGTTTCAGCGGGATAAGTTGCGGTGTTGCAATTACCAAAGGTGTCTTTTCTATATCAGTATCACTTCCATCAAGTCCAAATGCTTTTTTGTCGGATAAAGACAAATTGCTAATTGTAAAATATGAGTTTAAGATAAAGCCTTCGCCTAAAGAAAATTCATTTTCTACTGATAAGAAACGCTGAATAATTACATATCTAATATCGCCAGTAATATTGTGTTTATTGAGTGCCAAAGCTGGTTTATTAGGGTCAAGGTGTAATTCATGATGTTCTAGCATTTCCTCTAAAACTATCTTAAAGAACAGATTAATTCTTGGCTGAATTCTAAAACCAAGCTTAAAATCAACTCTAATTATTTTGTCATGTTCAATTTCTTCTACTATATATTCCATAGTATAAGGCTCATCTGTTCTATCTATATGCAATAGCCAATAGACATCCGCACGTTTTGGTCGTTTGCTTAGCAGTGATTCAAGTATTCTTTTCTCAATTGCTTTTTTATTATTTGCTTTAGTTAAATATACAAGATGCGTAGCATATTTTGGCTCATCTTTATTCACACTAAGCTCTGTAAGTGCAGGTATATAAGGCTGCAAGTTTTCGAATTGTAAAAAACGATTGGTAATTTTTCTGGCTCTATACCATATATACATAATAAATACCAAAGTTATTTCAAATATTAAGAACATCCATCGCTGCTTAATTTTGGCGACATTGGTAATAAAGAAAGCTACTTCTACTGTTAAGAATACCAATAATACCACAAAAACCAGTGCTTTTGCCCATTTTTTTACAAACTTCATGTAGTAAAACATCAAACAAGTAGTCATTAGCATCGCTACAACAATTGAAAAACCATACGCGGCTTCCATCTTGCTAGAGTCTTTAAAGTACAACATCATACCTACGCAGCCTGCCCACAAAATCCAATTAATGCTTGGTATATAAATTTGTCCACGAATATTGGTAGGGTATTTTATGGTTATACGTGGCCAAAAGTTCATACTTACCGCCTCGCTGATTAGTGTAAACGAACCACTTATTAATGCTTGGCTGGCAATGATGGTAGCCAAGGTTGCAATTACAATACCTGGTAGTAAAAACCAGTGCGGCATAATTTCGTAAAACGGGTT
>JAYWCY010000388.1:0-2698 GCA_043780175.1 Chitinophagales bacterium | reverse complement strand
ACCTGCTCAACTATTAGCTAAAGCAAATTTGGCTTTACCTGCTGAAAAAGCATCTTATTTATTGGAACAAGGACTTAATGGAGGTGTCGCAACCGACTGGCAGCAAGCTGGATTAAGAACAGCAAACGTGAAAAATATTGATTTAAGTGTTTCAGGTGGAAGTAAAGATGTTAGGTATTATATATCTGGTGCTTATCAAAACGATCAAGGCATGATAAAACATAATGAGTATGAACGTTTTAATATTAGAAGTAGAATAGATGTACAGTTAAGTAAAAAGTTAAAACTCACTCTCAATATAAATCCTTCATATTTTAAAAGAGAAAGGCCATCAACCAACTTTACCGATTTTACAAGGGTTCCATCTTACTTACCGCTAACGCTTAATGAAACCCAAGCTGCTTTTGTTCGCCAAAATCCAACTTACGCCACCATTAAAGCTGGCGATTTTGCACAGCCTCGTATATTTAACGATTTATCTTATAGTGGTTCAATGCCCGATGGAAGTTTATTTACCACAAGTGGCGCTTTAGCAATTAGTGCCAGTGCCAATAACTCGCCTTATTCGATTTTAGAGACAGAAAAAATTACAAGTAACGACTATAGACTTTTATCTTCTGCTGATTTAACTTATACAATACTGCCAGGTTTAAATTTTAAAACATTGCTGAGTACATATATTAATGCTACAAATGGCCTTGATTTTTCGAAAAGTAATTCTGCTTCAGCAGGTGCAATAAGCAAGGGTGTTTATACTAACAGAACGTTTGTAGATTTATTAAATGAAAACACATTTACCTACACCAAACAAATTAAGGATCATTCAATTAATATATTGGCAGGTTTTACGGCTCAGAAAACAAGAGTAGATAATCAACAAATTTCAGCATCTAATTTCATCAATGACAATATAACCACTTTAAACACGGCATTATCAATAGATCAAAATACTGCCAATACTTATAACACGGTAAATAAAATCGGGTTATTGTCTTACTTGGGTCGTATTAATTATAGTTATAAAAATAAATACTTATTATCTGCAAGTTTCCGAGCAGATGGTAGTTCTAAATTTGCACCAGACCGCAAATGGGGTTCTTTCCCATCTGTTTCTATAGGATGGATAGCCAGCAAAGAAAAGTTTTTACAAAATGTTAGCTGGATTGATAATTTAAAATTAAGAGCTAGTTATGGTGCTACTGGCAATAACAATATTGCAGATTTTTTATGGCTTGATCAATTATATGCAGCGAACTACCCAACCAATAGTGGCAATGGGCTATCTACACAAGGGTTAGTGCCTTCAACCGCTATTCTTTCAAATCCAAACATCACATGGGAAAGAACGTTTTCTTATAACGGTGGATTAGACCTTAGTTTATTTAAAAATGCTATAACTATTGGGCTTGATGTTTATCGTTCTAAAACCGACCACCTTTTGTTGTTGCAATCTGCATTGGGCATAACAGGTGTTCCACAAGTAATTAATAATATTGGGCGACTTCAAAATGATGGCATTGAATTAGAGATTACGACCAATAACATTAGAAATAAAAATTTCTCATGGACAACCTCAGGCAACATTGCTCACACTCAAAATAAATTGTTAGAGTTGGGGAATGAAACACAATTGTTAAATACTGGCGAAAGACAAGATGTGTATTTAAATAAAGTTGGCGGACCATTAATCCAGTATTTTAACTTCAAGACCGATGGTATTTGGCGGTCGCAAAATGATATTAACGTAGCAAAAGCTAAAGGCTTAACTAGTCCATTATCAGGTTATTTTGCACCTGGTGCTCTAAAATTTGCTGATGTAAATGGCGATAATGTTATTGACCTTAATGACCGTGTGGTTATTGGCAATCCTTACCCAAATTTCACTTGGGGTATTACTAATAATTTCAGTTATAAAGGCATTGATTTAAGTTTTACATTTCAAGGTGTGCAAGGTGGTCAGTTATTGAACGGAGATTCTTATTATAATGAAGCAAGAAAGTATAACCGGGCATTTAATACTAATAGATGGATTAGCCCAGCTAATCCTGGCGATGGCAAGACACCTTATTTTACAAATGGCTATACCAATGCTTGGACTCAAAGCAATTACATTGTTCAAGATGCCTCTTATTATGCCCTTCGTGAAGTATTGTTGGGTTATACATTACCTACAAAATGGGTTCAAAAAATTAGTTTAAATAAAGTGCGTTTTTATTTTTCTGTACAAAATCTTTTTTACCACAGTGCTAAAAGCTACAACGGTATTAACCCAGAAGCACGTAATAATGGTGGTTTGTATGCTTCCCCATTATTAGATGGTTATTCAAGAGGTGCATTTCCAATAAACCAAACCTTTTTGTTTGGTATTGACTTAAATTTTTAACTTAAAAAAATACTATCATGCGATATATAAAATATTTAATTATTATCAGTTGTTTTGGTTTCATTTCTTGTAATAAAATAATTGATTTATACCCTGAGTCAAATCTTACCACAAATAATTTTTATACAACATCCGATGAGGTGCAAATAGGATTAATTGGTTGCTACAACACTTTACAAAAGCCAATGTCTTACGAATGGCAGTTAACAGAATTGAGAAGCGATAATACAAAAATGGGTGTGCCAGCTAGTTCAAGTACCACTAATAGAGATTTGAGCGATTTGGATGAATTCATACCATCAACTAACCATAGTG
>JAYWCY010000387.1:0-2046 GCA_043780175.1 Chitinophagales bacterium | reverse complement strand
TCGATTTTTCGAGGCTAGTTTTTTAATAACATGCTAGTGGATATTTTTTTTAGTAACCGTCGCTAGTACTACTATGCAACTGTCGTTGCGTCGCACCCTTGTACGTTCTGCAATGCTATTCGGCAATGTGCGAGATCACTTATTCTATTATTAAACATTATTTTTTATTATACAAAAGGTAGTTTGCTGATTAATTATACATTTTTTACTATACAAAAGCACCATTAACCAATTAATTATACATTTTTTGCTATAAAAAGTATATCTATTGGTAAAAGAGTATTTGTTAGCTTAGATTTAGCTTACATCAATCGGTAAACTAGTGTGTTGGTAAGCTTTTGTTTGAAATTTCCTTTTAATGCAGGCTTGTTTTATTGCAACGGTTATATTTACATTTTCTTAAAATAGTAATACACAATATGGAACAACAACCAAACCAATTAAACATAGAAATTAGTGAAGAAGTAGCAGAAGGATCTTATGCCAACCTTGCAATTATAACCCACAGCCACGCAGAGTTTGTAGTAGATTTTGTGAATGTAATGCCTGGTACACCAAAAAGTAAAGTAAAAAGCCGTATCATATTTACGCCAATGCATGCCAAGCGTTTTATGAAGGCAATGATTGAAAATATTGAGCGTTATGAAGCCGCTAATGGGCATATTAAGGACCTTGAGCAAGTAGAAATACCAATGAACTTTGGTGGCCCCACAGCGCAAGCGTAATAATTATGAGTTATGAATTATAAATTATAAGTTGCAATGCTATTTCATAACTCATAATTCATAACCTTTTGTTTTAAATCACCCATGATCACAAAAACCATAATATTTATAATTCAATATTAAAACCTTCGGTTTTCAACTTGAAAGTTGAAACAAATCTCTTTCTTATGGCTTTTTTTAGATAACCGATCACAATGTAAATCACAAATGGTGTAATTAAAGTATATGCAATAGCTGCATTTAATAAGTCATTCCATTCTGTGAACTTGTAGTTTAAAACAAATATCGTAAGCAGTAAAATGCCAATTAAAAAACAAGTTAACAGGAGTATTACAAACCCAATATTAGGCCTTACGGTAAAATGGATAGTAGTCAAGTTATTATCGTCTACTATTTTTCCTTCAAGATAAGAATTGCTTTTATTTTGTTCATATCCTCTTAAAATACTGTATTGCCATTTTGGTGTTATTACAAATTCATAATCTGAAATAAAAATTCCTTTTAAATTCAAATTTGATTGGGCGCTTACTCTCTGATCGGTTAAAAGAACAATATTATCTCTAAGAATATCCAAAGGCATATCTGAATAATATTTAAATTCTTCTTTCCATAATTTTTTTGGAAGTAATCTCATAATTTTTATAAATATTTATAATATAACTCCAAACCCTAAACTAAATCACCCCATCATCACAAAAGCTATAATAGCCTTCGTTACTTACGATAATGTGGTCTAAAACATTGATATCAAACAGGGTAGCAGCTTGTTTAATTTTTTCGGTTAAAGCAAGGTCGGCTCTGCTAGGTTTTAAGTTGCCACTGGGGTGATTATGACAAAGAATAATTGATTTGGCGTTATACTCTAATGCTTTTTTAATGATTGTTCGGGGTTCTATCATCACCATATCAATACCGCCTTCGCTCAATATCTGGTGATGAATGATATTTTGAGCCGTATTTAAAAACATTACCACAAAAACCTCGTGATTTTTATATTGCAATTGTGCTTTTAAAAAGTCAGCAATATCTTTGCTAGAGACTATTTTATCCTTTTTCTTTTCGGTAATATCTCTACGAATACCTAGTTCTAAAGCAGCAGCAATAGTGATGGCTTTTGCTGGTCCAAGCCCTTTAATTTTTAGCTGAACGATCTGTTTAAAGTTTAATTCACCAAGCCGTTGTAGATTATTGTTGCAACCTGCCAATAAATCTTTAGCAAGGTCAACAGCACTTTTATTAACAGTGCCATTATTGATTAAAATAGCTAATAACTCTGAGTTACTTAGTGCTGATGCACCTTTTAGCATGAGTTTTTCTCTTG
>JAYWCY010000386.1:0-11249 GCA_043780175.1 Chitinophagales bacterium | reverse complement strand
CTGAACGTACAAGTGTGCGACGCAACGATGTTACATACTTGTACAAAGGCTGGTTACCAAAATAATTTAACCTACACAAATACATTATCTATTCATTAACTTACTGTTTGCAATATGCTGTTACATTTGTTAGTAGCTATGAAACAGCCGTACATCAAAATTTTATTTACAATCTGCTTTGCATTGATAAGTGCAGTATTAATGGCACAATCGGGTGTACAATTGTCTGGTGGTGTACATATAGAAGATAATACTGCCGATATTCCTTACTTGCTAAAAAATGATAAAGATATTTCCCGAGCCATTGAAAAGAATTTATTTATTAGGGTTAATGTAAGCAAAAACAACTGCGTTGTAGGTGAGCCAGTATTGGTAACATACAAGCTTTATACAAGGCTTCAATCTGAATCGAAATTACTAAAACAGCCCGACTTTAATGGCTGCAGTGTAATAGAAATGACAACGTCTGATATTGAAGCTGAACATGAAGTAATAGGAGGTAACATATTTAAGAGCTACATCATTAGAAAAGTACAATTAATACCTTTGCAAGAAGGCGAGCTAGCGCTTGGTACTGCTACTTTAGATAATACAATTTCATTTTATAAAACTTCCGAAGAAATTGCCTTTCATAGACCTTCTATAACACAAAACGTAACAGTAAGTAATCCTCAAAAATTGATACATGTTAGCAGCTTACCACTAGCTAAACAACCTGCCAATTTTGCAAATACTATCGGCAATTTTATTATCTCGGCAAAAGTGCTGAAAGCCACTGATACGGCCAATGATAATAATAGTTTAGAAATAAGAATTGATGGTATTGGTAATTTTCAAAATTTAGTTTGCCCCACTATTAACTGGCCAAGTAACATTGAACATTTTGATATTGAAACGGCCGAAAGTATTGATAAGCTAAGCTTTCCTGTGTCGGGTAAAAAAATATTTACCATACCGTTTAGTAATAAAAAAGAAGGTGCCACAATAATACCTCCAATTAGCTTCTCGTATTTTGATGCAGATAAACATGTGTATCATACTATTGCTACAGATAGTATTACCATCAAAGTATTACCTGCTGTAGAAAAGATAGATGCAACTAAGATTTCAGTAGAAGTTGGCAATGGTAAATACATTTGGATTGTACCCGGCATAGCAGTTGTAGCTGGCCTTATTTTATGGCTTACATTTTTTAGAAAAAAAATAGCTGCAGCAATACAAAAAGATGAAACGTCAATAATTACTGAAGTACCAATTGCCGCTAAAACAGATGATGAAAAACTTAATGAACTTTTAGTAATAGAAGATGACAATCAATTTTTTCAAGAAGCTAAAACATTAGCTATAAGTTTATTAGAACCAGCTATTGAGACATCAAAACAAGCACATTTGCAACAAATAATTGACGCTTGCAATCAAGTACTATATGCTTACAACACAAATGTTTCTAAAGAGCAAGTTTTTGAAAAATTAGAACAAATAATTATTGCTTAATCTGTGTATTTGTAACCAACACCACGTACAGAATGAAAATATTTTGGATTACGACTGTCTTCTTCAAAGTACTTTCTGAAATTTAGAATAAAGTTATCAATGGTTCTTGTAGTTGGGTACACATTGTAGCCCCAAACTACTTGTAGTATTTTTTCTCTAGTTGTAACTTCGCCTTTATGTTCAATTAGCAGTTTTAAAAGCATCGCTTCTTTCTTACTTAGTTCCACTGTTTTACCATCGTAAGTAATGGCATCTTGCGCCTTAAAATCTATACTATTATTACCAAAACTATACGTTTCACCAATAGTTTCTTTAACGTTTATCTTCTTGTTTTTGGTAATTAATTTTTCTACTCGCAGCAATAATTCTTCTAAGTTAAAAGGCTTGGTTAAATAATCATCTGCACCTTTTTTTAGTCCAAGAATTTTATCAGCACTAGTGTTTTTTGCACTCAACATTAAAATGGGTGTATCTAAATTATTTACGCGTACAGTTTCGGCAACACTTATACCATCTAAATGTGGTAGCATTACATCTAGTACTATTAGGTCAAAATATTCGTTGTTAATTGCTTTTAAAGCTTGATTACCATCATAGGCACTGGTCACCTCATAGCCCTCCATTTCAAGGTTAAGTTTTAATGCTTCATGCAGATTTTCTTCATCATCTACCAATAAAATATTGCCTCTTTTCTCGTTCATAATTATACTTTAAACAACGCTGTAAAAATACTGCCTTGCGGCTGGTTATTGGTAACAGAAATAGTACCATTATGACCTTTCACGATTCTTTTACATAAAAATAAACCCAAACCAGTGCCTTTAGTGGTCCTTATGTTTTCATCTCCAGCTCTATAAAATTTATCAAATATTCGCTTCTTATCAGCATCGGCAATGCCAATACCTTCATCTGTCACTTGCAGTATAATAGTATCAGTATTTTCTTTTAAAATAATTGTCACAGTGGCAGTTTTAGGCGAGTATTTTAACGCATTTTCTATTAAATTATTTACCAGCATTTGTAGTAAAATTTCTTCACCATTGATATAAATAGCTTCATCAATTTTGCTTATAATAGATCTTTGCGCATAACGATTTGTAAAGTCTTCAACACAACCTTCAACGACATCTGTTAAGTTCACTTCTTGCTTTGATGATGCATTTAAGCCAACTTCTAATTGTGATGCCAGTAATATATTGTTACAAAGTGTGTTTAAGCGGCTAGTTTCTTGTAGCGAGTTGGTAAGTAGTTTTTGCTGTACATCATCTGGTAGTTGTCGCTTTTGTAAGGTTTCTAAATTAAGACGTGTTACGGCTATCGGTGTTTTAAACTCATGTGTAATAGCCATCATAAAATTTTGCTGTTGCTGCGACAGTTTTATTTGGCGCCGCACAGATCTAAATACAAATACAGCACCTAGTAAAATTAATGCTAAAAAAATAGAGCCTTCGCCAATGTATTGGGCAGTTTTACGTGTTTGACTGTCTTGAATAATCGTTACTTTTTGCAGATATGTAGGATCATCTTTATTTATTTCTGCCAAACGCATGTTGGCCATTAAATTATTTTGATTTTGTAACGCAATAAACCACCAAACAAGTGCCGCAATCATGTACACCAGCAAAACCCAGTAAACCACTGTTACTACAGTTAGTTTTTTTTTGGCTGTCATAGTTATCATGGCTGTACTTTTTCTACGCGTATCCCTGCACTTAGTACGTAAGGCAATGGGTCTTCACGCATGGTATGCTGCAATGTAAAATGATACATCCCTCTTTTAAGCTTAATAGGTGTATTGGTAACTCTAATACGGTGGTCAAAAATGTCATCCATACCAGTGCCTAACCAACCTTTAGCAGTATTTGCAAGTGTTAATTCTATTTGTTGTGTTTCTGGCTTGCTAGCAGGTGCTTGCGTAATAATATTTAGCCATAGGTTATTGTAATGATAAGCATCATCATGCCTTATTACTACAAAAATATTATAGAGTGCAGTGGTATCTTTTATTTCAAAATCAACTGTTGGTTTATACGCATTCTTCCATTCATGTTTATCAAATGAAACAGATTTTTCAAAAACGTCTAATGTGTTACATGCAGTAGCAAACACACAAATTATTACAAATAAAAAACAAGATTTCAAGACTGTAATTTTCATTCAAAGATAAGTTCAGAAAGATTTTCAATCCTTTTTATTCGCTAATTAGCTACAACACATTTAACACTTGCTCTTTTGCTTTTTCCATTTCATCCTTCATCAGCACTACACATTTTTGTATTTCTGCGTCGTAGGCTTTGCTGCCAGTAGTATTAATTTCTCTCCCAAATTCTTGCAGAATAAACGACAACTTTTTACCCTTACTTTTTTCTTTATCTGCCAAAATGGTTTTAAAATATGCAATATGATTTTTTAATCTTACCTGCTCTTCACTAATATCAATTTTTTCTATATAGTAAATTAATTCTTGCTCTAAGCGGTTGGTATCGTAATTTTCTTTGCCCACTTTTTCCTCTAGCAATTTCACTAGATTGTCTCTTGTTTTTTGTCTTCTATTTGGCTCTAACACCACAATAGCGGCACTTTGTATCTCTATATTTGCTACACGCAACAGCAAGTCAACTTCTAAAGATTTCCCTTCATCCAATCTATGGTCATTCAAATCTTTGATGGCATCTTTTAGTATTTTAATAAACGCTTTCCAATCGTCTTCATTCAACATTTCAGTAGAGTTTACCACTACTTCTGGCAAGCGCAAAATTGCAGATAATAATTGCTGCGTATCGGCCTGCAATTCGCTCGCTATCTGCGTTACAGACGTGTAGTAAGCTTTTAGTAAATCTGTATTAATGCTTACAGGTTTGGCAGCCCCATTTTGCTTAATATTTATAAAACACTCAACGCTACCACGCTCCAACCCTTCGTTTAAAATAGTTCTTATTTCAAACTCAAATGGTTTTAACAACGCTGGCAATTGCATACGCAAGTCAAATTGTTTACCATTTAATGAGCGTACTTCGACCAAAAAAGTCTTATCACCAATCGTTTGTTCGCTTCGGCCGTAGCCTGTCATTGAGTATAGCATAGAAAAAATGATGTTACCAGCTGCAACGCCCAGATGATTCTACTGTTGCGTCGCACACTTGTACTGTTTATTATTAATTTGGCAAAGCGTAAATGTAAATGAAAAGATGCTGCCAACACAAACAAAAAACCCACCTGTTTAGGTGGGTTAGTGAAGTATTATAATTAACTAAAACTAAAGCTTCGTTGTTGTAAATTTCATAGTAGCAAAATTGACATCAATTTTATAATTTCCGTTGACAGCAGGCCCAGGGAAATTGTCGCTAAATGCCGAACCAACATTTAAACCAAATGATCCACCGGCACCAGTTAGACCTGGCGTCGTTTTATCTACAGCAAATTTAGAACTATAGGAATTATACGTTGGTATTAATAAGTATTCATTTCCAGCACCACCAATCATATTATTTAATGTTAACGTATACGCCGCAGAATTCAAACGGGTAAACTGTTGTGTTGTAGGTGGATTAGGACCCCAACCATTTGGAGTAGCACTACCTATGATATACAAGTTGTCTGGTAATAATGAGGTAAATGGTGTAACGGTAAACTTACCAGTTTGAAAATTAACTGTAATCGTATACCAGCCACTAACAGCAGGCCCAGGAAAATTATCGTTAAATGCCGAGCCAACATTTAAACCAAATGTGCCACCTGTAGCACTTAGGCCAGAAATAGTTTTATCAACTGCATATTTACCATTATAAGTACCAAGTGTTTGTAATAGCAAGTATTCGCTATTGCCATTTAAATTAAATACACCTGCAAAAGTGTTTTCATCTAGTCTTGCAAATTCTTGGCTTGGAGTTGGAGGATTACCATTCCAATTTCCTTGAGTAGCACTACCAGTTATAAATAATCTACCACCTGCAGGTAAAGCCACTTTTGGAGGTACTTTATAAGGTGTCATTTTTACAGTAATAACATTCGATTTTATTTGATCGTTATTATTACCATATGATGCAGTAACACGAATATCTACATTATAAGCTGTCCCAATAGTGAAACCAAAACCTAATAAAATATTATTAATATCTAACCCTGTATAAGATGCATTTAAAGTACCAATTAAGGTTTTGCTTAGAGATTTAGTGAAATTTCTACCCGAAGAATCTATTTCAAGAATATATTTAGCTGTACTGGCACTTGTAGCATAATTTGGGAAATTCCAAGTAAAAGTGATAGCCGTTTTAGAAGAATCAGCAGGCGCTACCGCCAAGGTTGTGGTTGATGTATTAAGCACAATACCAATACCACTTTCAGTACCAGATGGGTAATATGGTAAACTGTCAACTTTATCGCAAGCCGTGAAAAGCATTATCGCAATGTTGGCAAACAAAAATAGTTTTAATAATTGTTTCATATATAGTATTTTATTTAATTATAGAACTGTGAATTTGCCTGTTTTAAAGTCTACCGTAATTTTATAAGCTTTGGTAGTAGCTGGTGCAAGAATGTCGCCACCGCCTGGTTTAAAATTATCACCACTTGTGTTGTTTGCATTGTTAGCACCATCAAATCCATATTTGTTAGTCCAATCACCATAAATAGGTAATAGCAAATAAGATTGCCCACCTGTTAAGTTTACAGTCAACTGAAAAGTTGTACTAGAAATTTTTGTAAATTTCTGTGTGGTTGCGTAATTGGTAGTTAAATCTGATGCACAACCACATTGCCAACTTAAAGGGGTAGCACCACCAGTGATATATAAGTTTGCAGGCACAGGATATTTCACATCTAAATACGGTGTAATTACCATCTTTAAAACATTGGAAATAAGTGGTACTGTTGAGCCAGATAATGTAGATACAATTCTTATCTCTACATTATGAGGGATATTCTCAGCTAAATTCATTAAAAGCAACATTGAATTTAATTGGTTAACTGTAAAAGCCACTGACAAATCTTTTGAAATAGAAGTAGATACCAGTGACGGATTGGTAAAATTAGAACCCGTAGTATCTACTTGTAATGTGTAGGTAACATCTTGAGAACTAACACCAGTATTGAATTGATAACCTGGATTTGTCCAAGAAAACGTTATCGCTTTCTGGTCTCTTTTTGTAATGTCTAGTACCAAAGCAGCTGTGGAGCTCGCAGTTAGTACAGGATTGTTACCAGCCAAGATGTACACTCTGTTTTCATCTTTTTTACACGCCCAAAAACAAGTTGCGAGTATAAAGGATAATGACATCAATTTGATTATATTTTTCATACCAACTGATTTATTATGATTAAAATTAATAGCCTGGATTTTGTTTAATATTGGTGTTTGATGATAAGTCTGTAGAAGGAATTGGATAAACAGCTCTGAATGAAGCAACGCCAGTACCTGATTTTACACCACCTTTCCATGGCCATAAATAAGTACCATCAACAAATTTTCCATAGCGTATCAAATCGGTTCTTCTAAAACCTTCCCAATACAACTCTCTTGCTCTTTCGTCTAAAATAAAGTCTGTTGTAAGTGTACTAGTAGTAATATTACCTATAACACTACCATAAGCTCTTGTACGAATATTATTAATATAGGTTAATGCCGTTACAGGATCGCCACCAGTACCACCGCGTAATACAGATTCTGCATAAATCAAATACATTTCAGATAATCTAAACAATGGAAAATCAATATCAGAAAAATCTAAACTTTGGCCATTACTGCCGTTACGAGTTACATTGCGATATTTTGTAACTGCAATGCCATCTGTAAAAACAGTTTGATCGTTAATTTCGGTATTCTGACCTGCGGTATAAAACTGAGAACGTTTATCTGCGGTTCCAGTATTATCAGGGAACAATGCAGGTAAATTTTTAGTGGTTCTGTAACCAGCCCAACCACCACTGATACCATAGTTACTAGCTGTCATAGAACCGCCAACTGGTGCATGTGTTAAGAAAGTAGTGCCACCATAGCTCTGTGTTTTTAAACCATCATAGTTAATAGTCAAAATAAACTCGTTTGTATTCATGTTATTATCTGCAAGCATTAACTGCTGATAATTGTTAGTTAATGTATAACCAGCATCTACTACTTTTTTAGAATAGGTAATAGCATCTGTATACCTTGCTGTACCTGTATACACACCAGCATTTAAGTAAATACGTGCTAATAATGCCCAAGCAGCGGCTTTATCTGCTCTACCGTATTCATTGGTTTTTGCAGCAGCTAGGCTAGCATCTAAATCCTTTAATTCTGATTCTATGTATGTAAATAATTGGGCACGTGTAGCTTGTGTAGGCAATGTAGCAGAACCAATAACATCTTTATCGGTAACAAAAGGACCACCACCAAATAAATCCATAATAACAGAATATTGGTAGGCTCTTAAAAACCTTGCTTCGGCTTTAAATGTTCTAATACTATCTGCAGAAGCACCTGAAATACCACGGCTACTTAAGTTGGCGTCGGAAGATTGATTGATAAAGTCGTTGCAAAGTGTAATTTGATAATAGCAACGATAATATAAACCTGTTAAAAAAGGGTTACTAGCAGACCAATTCATATTATGAAAATCTTGTATTCCAGCATCGCCCCATGCAACAACTGCTTCATCAGTTGGCAATTCTTGTGCATTAAAATATAAGCGCAAAAAATCTGAAAATCCTTCATCTATACCTTGCACATCGCCATTGCCCGCAGGACCTTGATTGCCTGTTAATGCAAATGAGCCATACACTTTGGCAAAAGCTTGTTTATAACCCGCTGGTGTACTGTAAACTTGTGCTGAAGTTACATCATTGGTAGGCAGCAAGTCAAGCTTTTTAGTGCAAGAAGATACACCTATCGCTACTAAGCTTGTAGCTATTATCAGTTTTAAAATATTTGTTTTCATGTGTCTATTTTTTTGTTTATACACTTGCTAGATGCAATTTGTTGATCATTTACTGTAAAATATTACGTTTTAAAAATCAAGATTAACACCTAGTACAAATGTCCTTGGTCTAGGATAAAAGTTGTTATCAATACCGCCATTGATTTCAGGGTCTAACCCTTTGTATTGCGTGATTACGAATACGTTTTGAACATTGGCACTTATTCTTAAATTAGCTTTATTGTTAAATACTTTACCAGCATTATAGCCAATATTAATATTATCCATTCTTAGGAAAGATGCATTTTGAACATAATAATCGGATAAGAAATATTTGTCACTACTACCACTAAAATTGGTTTCCAAATAATTGGCAGACCCATTATTAATAAACCCTAAATTATTAATGATATTATGCAATGTCCCTGTACTAGAAGCGACATTATTGTATACATAGTTGCCAAGATTAGCACGCATTACAAAGCCAGCATTCCACTTTTTCACTGTAAGATTGGTACTTAACCCAAAGAATGCTTTTGGATCTGGCCCTTTGTATTGGTACAAATCACTAGAATTAATAATACCATCTCTATTTCTATCATCAAACAAATTATCAATTGGCTTATTCGTTTTCGGGTCATAAACTTGTTTATACACATAGAATGCGCCTCTATTATATCCAACTGTATGTATGCGAATTTTATTACCTACACCGCCTGAAATTCCACTATTCTGGTCTACTGAACCTGGATAGTTAGGATCATCAGAAATGGTTAATTTAGTTATCTTATTTTGATTATAGGTGGCGTTAAAAGCAATATCCAATGATACATCTTTACGCTTGATTGCTTGAAAATTGACAGTAAATTCAACACCTCTGTTTTCCATGCTCCCAATGTTCGCTACAATTTTATTAGAAAAATTAGTACCCGCTGGTTGATTGATTTCGTTCAAAAGATCTGTTGTTTTTTTGTAATAATACTCTATACTACCAGTAACACGACCGTTGAACAAGCCATAATCTAACGCAATATTGCTAGTAGCTGTTTGCTCCCATTTCCTGTTATAATAATACCCACTTGGTCGATATGATTGGTAGAAATTATTACCAAATTGATATTGGGCCTTATTGTCACCTAACTTATAATAAGAAATATAATCATAATCGCCAACACCGTCTTGTTGACCAGTAATTCCGTAACCAAAACGCAATTTCAAGTCAGACACAACACTAATATTTTTCAAAAATGATTCTTCTTTTATTTTCCATGCTAGAGCAGCAGAAGGAAAAGTAGCCCATCTATTATTTGGGTTGAATCGAGATGAACCATCTCTACGAATAGAACCTGTTAAAATATACTTATTCATATAGGTATAATTCACACGTCCAAGAAAAGAAACAATCGCATTTTCAGGTTTATCAAATGGATAGTTTGGTGTTCCAATTACGGTGCCATCAGTGGTATAATCACTAAAATTATAGTAAGTGGTTTGATAATCTTGGTATTCATAACCTGCCAATGCTTCAATTCTACTATTAATAGATTTGATATCTTTTGAATAGTTTAAATAGAAATTTAAGTACGTATTCTGTCTAGTTTGTCTATACTGATTATTTACACCACCATGCTTTTTATCTGGAGAACGCATATAAGCAGAAGCTGCACTATCTGGTACGACTGTGGTGCCTTTACCTTCAGCAATATCAGCACCTACATTTAATACAGCATGTAAGTCTGGTAAAAAATGAGCTTTATAATCAATTAATACATTCCCCAATGCACGTTGTACCTTACTTCTATCATCTCTTTGGTTTAATAGTCCTAATGGATTTAATGGTGCTAAAGATTTAAGACCAGTAATAGTTGCAGGATCTAACCATTCCCAATAACCACCAAAACGGTTACTTTTTGAATAAATATTTTGGGTAGGATCAAAACTAGCAGCAGCGCCAATAGCACCTTCATTAGCAAAGCGGCTTTGGCTATACGTACCTTTTAAACTTACATCTACTTTTAAATGGTTTTGCAAAAACACCGGACTCAAATTAATACCCAATGAGGTACGTTGTAAATTACCAGTTTTTAAAATACCATCTTGGTTTAAGTAACCTATAGAAACTCGGTAAGGTAATTTTTTTATGGCACCTGAAATACTCAAATTATTATCTTGACTTAATGCATTGTGGTATATTTGGTTTTGCCAATCGGTATTAGCAGACCCTAGCAATGCAGCGCTAGCACTATTACCTTTAGAATTTACTATTTGCCGAATTTGATCAGCAGATAACACATCTACTTTTTTAGCCACAGTTGCCACAGATACTTGTGAGCTAAAGCTATAAACCGGTTTACCGCTTCTTCCTTTTTTAGTGGTGATTAAAATAACACCATTTGACGCTCTTGAACCATAAATAGCAGTAGCAGATGCATCTTTTAAAATAGTAAATGTTTCTATATCATTGGGATTGATAGTACTTAATGGATTAGCAACACCAGCAATGCCGCCATTATCCAATGGCATTCCATCTACGACAATCAAGGGATCATTACTGGCATTTAGCGAGGCCCCACCACGAATACGGATGGTACTACCTGATCCAGGTGCCCCACTATTAGAAGTAATCGCCACACCAGCTACTTTACCAGAAATTAATTGTTCTGGCGTTGTAATAGCGCCTTTTACAAAGTCTTTACTAGTAACAGTAGTTACAGAACCTGATAAGTCCTTTTTACGTGCTGTACCATAACCAATTACCACCACTTCATTAAGGTTGGCATTCGTTTGTACCAATTGCACAAAGATGTCTCCATTACCAATTTTCACATCTTGCGTTGTAAAACCAACCGATGAAAATGACAA
>JAYWCY010000385.1:0-8089 GCA_043780175.1 Chitinophagales bacterium | reverse complement strand
AAGCCAAGTGGTGTTCCGATTGGCACCACTTATACTTGGACATCTCCGGTTCGTTCTAATGATGTTAGCGGTGGATCAGCTCAAAATGCAGAGCAGCCTAATATTTCTCAAACACTTACAAATAATGGTACCAATGGTGTAAGTGGCTCAGCAATCTATAGTGTTACACCAAATAGTAATGGTTGCCTCGGCAATAGTTTTAACTTAATGGTTAGTATTCGCCCATTACCAATTGTTCCAGATCTTAGTCAAGCTAGTTGCAGTGGTATTGCTTTTGTGGGCATCCCAAATAGTAATTTACAAGGTACTAGTTATACTTGGACAGCACCTATTATTAGCCCAATCAATTCCATTACTGGCGGGTTGACAAAAACATCGGCTGTACAATCAATTAGTGAAACGCTCATTAATACAACCAATGCCCAAGCTACTGCAACTTATACTGTAACACCTATTGCTAATGGATGTACTGGCAACACGTTTACACTTGTACAAACTGTCAATCCAACACCTACTATTGAAACACAAATAACCAAAGTATGTAGCAATACTGCTTTTAATGTTGCACCTACTAATATTCCGATTGGAACAACTACCCTTTATACTTGGACGGCGCCAGTTATTAGTTCGTTGAACGCACTAACAGGCGGTAGCGACCAAGTATCTGCACTTACTGTAGTAAGTCAAAAACTTACCAATACCACCAATGCTTTGGCAACAGCTACCTATAATGTTACGCCCATATCTGGGGGTTGTCAAGGTCAGTCATTTAGAGTAGTGGTTAATGTAACCCCAAGAGCTGTTATCAATGATATTACAACGGCTGTATGTAGTGGTAGTAGTTTTAGTGTTACACCAACCAATGCACCCACAGGTACTACCTATACATGGGATTACCCAGCCATCTCTAATGGTATTTTAGGTGGACTAGCACAGTCGATAGCACAAGTTAGTATTGGCCAGCAGCTCACTAATTCTAATACGAGCATTACCAGTGGTAGTGCTGTTTATACTGTGACACCCAATACAGATGGCTGTACTGGTAATAGTTTTAATGTTTCGGTAACTGTTAATTCTAATAATACCACTTTAAACAGTAGCCTTACACCACCTGCGGTATGCAGTGGTACGACTTTTAATTATGTGCCTACAAGTACAAGCCCTAATACTGCATTTAGTTGGACTAGAGTGGTTGTTCCCGGTATTAGCAATGTTGCGTTAAGCAGTTTTGGAACCATTAATGAAGTGCTTATCAATACTACCGACATACCAGTTACAGCAACCTATGTCTTTACCGTTTCAACAAATGGTTGTACCAACCTTAATAAACAGCTCATAAACGTTGTTATAAACCCAGCACCAAAACTAAGTAGTAGCATCACCCCGCCAGCAATTTGCTCTGGCACTACATTTAATTACGCGGCCACAAGTAATACGTTTAATGTCACGTTTAATTGGTCTCGTTCGTACGTAGTAGGTATTACAGAAGCTATTAGTAAAGGATCAGGCAATGTTAGCGAAGGGTTAAGCAATCCTACTTATAATGCTGTTATAGTGCCTTATCAATTTAATTTAACTGCAAATGGGTGTAGTAACGCCCAAACAGTCTATGTGATTGTAAATCCCGTACTCTCATTTCCCGATTTTAATCTTTCAACATGTAGCGGCGCACCAATTAATTTATCTATCCCCAATACACCTGCCAATACCTTATATACATGGGAAACCCCAACGCAATCTATTGGTACTAGTGGCGGTTCACCACAATTACTTGTGCCGCGATCTACTATTAATCAGTTGTTAAGTAATAGTACCAATACTAGCGGCACTGTTGTTTACGCTGTTACCCCTTCCATTGCAGCAACCTATACAACGGGTTGTAAAGGCAGACCGTTTACACTTACCATATCAGTTAATCCAATTCCGGTACTTAGTTCTGGCACAAACGCTCCAGCAATTTGTAGTGGCATCCCGCTTAATTATGTACCAACAAGTAATGTGCAAGGAACCTCATTTACATGGGTGAGAGAACCTGTAGTGGGTATTAGTAATGCAAAAGTATCTAGTGCCGGTATTATCAATGAAACACTTTTAAATACCACTACCGATCCTATTCAAGTATTTTATAAATTTATTTTAAGTGCGAATGGCTGCTCGGATACAACACCGATTGTAACAACCACAGTGAATGCAGCACCAGTTTTAAAAACTCAGTATATCACCACATGCAGTGGTTCAGCATTTATTTTGCCTACTACCTTAATGCCATCGCGAACCACCTATACTTGGGCTAGCCCATTGGTTATTCCATCAGGCGGCATCATTGGTTATAAAGCTTTTTCAAGTAATCAATCGTTAGTGAGCGATACCTTGATAAATCAAGGTATTAATGAGGCAACGGCTAATTATATCATTCAACCAACAGGATCCTTATGTACTATTTCGCCCTTTAATTTGGTAATTACTGTTAAACCAACGCCAACGATTATCACACAAGTAGCCAGTGTATGTAGTGGCACCAATTTATCTTATATACCAACCAATATACCAGCAGGTACTACCTATACTTGGCAGTTACCAACAATAGCGCCTTTTGGTGTAATAAAAGGCTTTTCGGATGCCACTACTGGTCAATCAGCTATTAATCAACAACTCATTAATATTAGTACCGCTACGGCTACCGCTAATTATACGGTTATTCCTGTTAGTAACGGTTGCGTTGGTAATCGGTTCTCATTACAAGTAAGTGTCAACTCAATTCCAACCGTTACTATCAATAGTCTTGCAGCATTGTGCAGTAATGTTACTGATACAATATCATTAAATTTTACAGGTGCGGCTCCTTGGACTTTTAGTTATGCCGATTCGAAAAGTAGTTTTCCTGTAACGGTAACTGGTGATAGTTTGGCCACTACAACTGTGGTCACTACCTTACCTCAAAATACCAATACTTATACTTTTAGTCTATTACACATTCGGGATGCTTTTTGTAATAATGATACGAGTACATCGCGTTTTACGCAACAATTATATGGGTTACCGTTTGACTCTGTTATTGCACCAAGTGGTACGCAACTTTGTGTAGGAAAAACCCTACCATTAACCATCAACACGTCTCGTAATGGCTATCAATGGTATTTGAATGACACATTGATTAATAGTGCTATAAGTATGAATTACGATGCGATATTGCCTGGATATTATTCTGCATTGGTCACTAATAGCAATGGCTGTAGCAACAAAACGCTGAATAAAGTCAAGATGGTGCAACTGTTTAATAACCCCACTATTGGCTTCAGTTTTGATAATTCGTGTCAGGAAACGCCTATCACATTTAAAAATCTCACAGATACTACTTCAACTGGTGCTTTAAATTGGCGTTGGATATTTAGTAGTTCAGATTCAGCCAATGGTTTCAATGCGTCTTATCAATATAAAACCTCTGGATCCAAAAAAGTTAGGTTACAAGCGACTTCTACATATTGTAACTATACTATTTTCAAGGACTCTATACTATTAATTAGACAACCAGAAGTAGGGATTCTATTGCCATCCGTATCAACTTATAAAAATACCACTGTTGGCTTACAATCTCGCATCATCACGGGTAGTAAATATACCTACAAGTGGGTACCTTCATTTGGTTTGGATAACCCCAATGTTAGCAATCCTAATTTCAATTTTGATATCAACCTCACTTACCATGTTAATTTGATTTCAGAATATGGCTGTGTAACGGTTGACACACTGCATACTTATGTTTTTGAGAATGGGCTTATTAATATTTTCGTACCGAAATCTTTCTCACCAAATGGGGATGGTAATAACGATCAACTATATGTTTATCTAGCAGGTATTAAAGACTTTCATTTCTTTAAAATATTTAACAAATTTGGGCAGTTGATGTTTGAAACAAAGAATGCTGATAGCCCTTGGGATGGAAGAACCAATAACACCATACAGCCATTAGGCGCATATGTTTGGATAGCAGAAGCCATAGATATTAATGGTAAATTAATTACACAAACTGGTAGTGTCATACTGCTGCGATAATAACTAATAATATGAGCCAAGTGAGACATACCTATTTCTTAGTCATTGGATTACTGCTTAGCTGTTTAAAGCTATTTGCACAGGATCCAAACTATTCGCAATTTTTCACATCGCCATTAACGATTAGTCCTGCATTGGCTGGGAATGGTGACGAAAAATTACGGTTCATGTCTACTTTAAGAAATCAGTCAATAGGTATTGGCGCAAATTATAATACAAGAACAATTGCAGTTGATGGCAAAATTTACAATAACCCTGAAACGCTTACCTATATTGGGCTAGGTGGTTTGCTGATGATGGAAGATGCAGCAGATGGCGCTTATAAAAGTAATTATATGTCTATCAATGGGTCCTGCCATATTGCGTTAGATCAGTCAGACTGGATTCATGGATTAACAGTTGGGTTGGGTTTGATTTATAATAAAACATCAATAAATGCTGGTGATCTTTCTACTGGGCAGCAATTATATTCTATGGGGTTTAATCGCACATTGCCTACTGCCGATCCTACCCTAAAAAATGTACCAGGTGCACTATCCATTTGTGCTGGCCTAGCCTATACATTTACAACAGATGAGATGGTAGTAGATTTAGGCATTGCAGGTTATCGATTTTACAAAACCAAACAAAGTGTATTTGACGACGCTTCACAATTTACCTCACCACGCTATGATGCCCATTTTAGTATGAATAAGCTACTAAAAGAACGACTAAACGTAACTGTTAATGGGTTGTATCAAATACAAAATAATGTACAAGGGTTTACGATGGGTGGCCATTTTGGTTTATCACATTCAGATGATAAGGAATCGCCCCGTATTCTAAATATTGGTGCTTATTATAGAGTGGGCGACGCACTCATACCTTATGTAGGCTATATTTTTAATGACTTTCAATTCGGTATTACCTACGACGTACAAGTATCTCAACAAAAAACAGGATCTGTAACCCCTAAATCGCTTGAAATTTCTTTCATTTATCGACATTCGCGTACTAGCAGAAATCCTTTATTGTGGTAATTGGTACATAATATACGCCTCTTGTTAAGTATCTGATGCATGTATTTTATCCCCCTAAAAGTTTGATATTTTTGTTTCGATATATTGTGAAAAAGTTTTATTGACTTCTATATTTTTTAAAGAACCATACTTTCAATAGATCTGCTGTAATAATATAAAGCACTACTATTAGCAGCATCAATGCAAAATTTAGAATAGGCAATGGTATAAAGCCGAGATGGTTTGCAAAAGGCATATATGGAAGCGTAGTTGTAATTACCAACCCAATAACACTTAAAATAAAAAGGTATTTGCCTGGCCGACTTTTAAAAAAATTTTTGCGTGTCCGAATAATAAATAATATAAATAGTTGGGCAAGGGTAGATTCTACAAACCAGGCAGTTTGAAAAGCAGATTCTTTTACTTTTAAAACAAATAACAGCATTACGAAAGTAACCATATCAAACAAAGAACTATGTACACCGAAAACAAGCATATAATTTCTGATAAACTTTAAATCCCACTTACCCGGTCTATTGAGTTGTTCCTGATCCACATTGTCTGAAGCAACTGTTAAGTATGGAAAATCCGTTATAAAATTTACTAGTAAAATTTGCTTTGGTAGCATTGGCAGAAATGGTAATATCAATGAGGCAACAGCCACACTTAACATATTGCCAAAAGTAGAACCAGTATTAATAAAAATATACTTCAGTGTATTGGCAAATGTTTTTCTACCTTCTTTAATACCATCTACTATTACCATTAAATCGTTTTCCATTAGTACAAAATCAGCCGCTTCTTTAGCCACATCTACAGCGTTATTTACAGATATACCTACATCTGCAACACTAATGGCCGTAACATCATTTATGCCATCACCCATATAAGCTACTGTGTAAGACTTTCGCAATGCTTGTATGATTCTTCCCTTTTGTTGGGGTTCTACTTCGGCAAAAATATGGGTACGCTTTACAAGGTTGTGTAATGCTTCCTCGCTGGTATTAAACAGCTCCTGCCCTGTCATTACCACTGGGTTTTGAATACCAATATTTAATGCAATTGATTTGGCTATATTCCTATTATCACCTGTAATAATCCGTAAATGAACTTTTAGTTTATCAAGCTCTAACAAAGTTTCGATAATACCTTTTTTTATTGGGTCTTCTAATAACAGAAATCCCGCAAATACCATATCGGTCTCATCGTCTTTTGAGATATTATTGGCTTCAATATTTTTGTAACAAATGCCAATAGCTCTCAATCCTTTAATACCAAATTCTTCAAACTTCTTTTCTAATTCGCTTTTATGCTCTGCTATTTTCTCAGTAGTGCCATTCACTAATTTTATAGAAGAACAGATACTGAGGATTTGTGTAAATGCGCCCTTACTAATTAGTAATTTTTCAGTACCGTTGTCAATGGCAATACTTAGCCTTTTACGGATAAAATCATATGGTACTTCGCCAATTTTCTGAGGTTGTATTTGGGTATTTGGTATTAATTTTTTGAGTGCGTCATCAATGGGGTTGGCATAGCCTGTTTCAAAACTAGCGTTCCAAAAAGCTAAATTTTTTACATAGTCATCTTCTTCACCAAAACCGTTTACCAAACCCGTAACAGTAATCACACCTTGGGTGATAGTACCCGTTTTATCAGTACACAATAGGTTCACTTCACCAAGGTTTTGAATAGACGCTAACTTTTTAACAATTACTTTTTTTGCCAGTAATCTTTTTGCGCCTGCGCTCATAGCGATAGTGGTGATGGCAGGTAACAATTCAGGGGCCATTCCGACAGCTAGTGCTAAAGCAAACAATGCAGATTCTATGACGCTTTTGTGGTTCAATAAATTAACCACCAAAATAAAAATGGATAATACCAGTGTTATTTTCATAAGAAAAAAGCCAAAGTCCTTAATGCCTTTTTCAAAAGTGGTTTCTACAGATATACCAGCACTTTGGGCGATGCCACCGAAGATGGTATCACTGCCTGTATGAATTACTAATGCCTTGCCTGTACCGCTTACAATGCTAGCGCCTTGCCAAAGACTATTGGTTCTTTTTGATAATTCTATGTGTTCATCTAAAACGCCTAGCTCTTTTCTAACGGGGTAGGATTCACCAGTTAAACTGGCCTCATTTACGTTAAGTTCGTTGGCCTCAAAAAGCAAGCAGTCAGCAGGTATCATATCACCAGCTTTACATAAACACACATCACCCGCTACGATATTAGTTGATATAATTTCTTGAGGCCGCCCATCGCGTAAGACAGTACATTTTAAAGAAATCATCGATTCTAATTGCGCTACCACCTTATTTGCATTACGCTCTTGAAAAAAACTCATAAAGCCGGTAGACATAACAATAAAAAGTATGATGAACACATCTGGCGTATCACCTAAAAAAAAAGAAATAATAACTGCCCCAATTAGCAACAGCATAAGTGGGCTTTTGAATTGGCCAATAAAAAGTAGGGTATCTTTTTTAAAAGCAGAATGGGCTTTTTTTTGTGGATGCTTGCCTTGTAAGATAACAGCGGCATTATTTTGTGACAGTCCCTTTTGAGAACTGTTTAGTATTTGAAACCAATATTGCGCATCGAATTGCCAAAAACTATTATCAGATTTGTCTTGCATAAAATACAATTGAATATAGAAACCAGATTTATCAATTTGATCAACACTTTTTTGTAAGTATTATAAGTCGCTAAATAATAGACCAATAGCGTACGATGTTAGTTTTAAGAATAAGAATTAGCCTTACAAATAATGTGTCGTTATTCTAATAATATCAGTGATCCTTTAATAAAACTCCTAATCATTTAATATTGGATAACTAGTTATACGTTCAAATATTTAAAAATTTATGTAATTACACTTGATAGTAAAGTTGGTTACTATCAAGTGTAATTACATAATTAAGATAAAAGTTGTAATATTCTTATATTTATTTGAAGAAAATATAGGAATTATGTTACACTTTATCAGGTTTAGCACAAGCACTTTCAGCAAATATAAATATATATACTATTATTTA
>JAYWCY010000384.1:0-3298 GCA_043780175.1 Chitinophagales bacterium | reverse complement strand
GCACTTGGTGACGAGCCTATAAAACATCGACAGTCGCATGACACTTTTTATATTTATCCTGCAATTTATAATGCTGGTCAATCAGTAGCAAAGCGCATAAACTACAAAGCTTATTTCATTTCGTTAAAAAATGGTGTCTTTCATGAATATTTTGAGCCAATTTTTATTTTGAATAGTACAGAACTAGGTTCAGGATTAACAACTACGGTTAGTAATGGCAGTAAATGTTATATTTCAAATTTTAATTTTGATAAGAAAAATAGTATGCAATTTCTCCTAATTCTTGGCAGCTATTCAAATGAAGATGGAAAGACTAAACCCATAAGTATTTGCTACAAATGGAATTCTGTCGATTTGAAATGGGGAATATCTACGGATGAAGAAAATATAGGAAAGTTGCATTACAACATAAAAGAGGTTCGATACTTTCATTTTGACTCTGACTTTTAAATCACTTATGCTTTCCACCCAACATTGGCACAAATGAAAAGTTTTCATAAGCCTCTTCTATTGTGCTGCCATCAGTTTGTTTGGTAATACGTAACATACGTTGAAACCCATTTTCAGTATCATCAACAGGTATTATCATATAGCCACCAACTTTTAACTGTGCAATTAATTTAGGTGGTATAAATGGTGCTGCTGCGGTGATAATAATTTTATCAAATGGTGCGAATGTTGGCAAACCTTCAAAACCATCACCGTAAAAAAACTTAATGTTTAAATACTTACTTTTAAAATAATAACTTTTTTGATTTTCGTATAATTTTTTTTGCCTTTCAATGGTAAAAACCCTTGCCCCCATTTCTGCTAAAATTGTTGATTGATAGATACTTCCAGTACCTATCTCTAATATTTTCTCGCTGCGTTTTACTTCTAATAATTGTGTTTGGTATGCCACAGTATATGGCTGAGAAATGGTTTGATCTGCATCTATTGGAAATGCTCTATCCTCATATGCAATTTTATCAAATGCACTATCTAAAAAATAATGCCTAGGTATGGTGTTGATGGCGTTTAAAACAGCTTCGTCTGTTATGCCTTTTGTTTTTAATAAGTCAACCAATTGCTTGCGCATGCCTTTGTGTTGGTATGTATCTGTATAATTCCTCTGTGTCATAAGCATAGCAAAGTTACTGTGTTGCAAAATGAGAAATTAGGCTAATAATGGATTGTGAACAGAAAAATTTATCCATTAAATTACCCACAACATTGAAAATATTCAAATAACTCGCAGTATTCATTCAATTTCTGTTAACAATACCGTAATTTTGCAGCCGCAAATAATTAAAACATAATCATGCAATTATCTTCTTTGTTAGACCGTTTCGCTGAACCAGAAACGCTGAAAATGGCTAAATTAGGCCGTGAATTAAGGGCTCAGGGCATTGATGTTATAGATCTTAGCCTTGGTGAGCCTGACTTTGATACCCCGCAGCACATTAAGGATGCCGCTATCAAAGCCATCAACGACAACTTTAGCCACTACACACCTGTGTCTGGTTATTTAGATTTAAGAGAAGCCGTTTGTACCAAGCTAAAGCGTGATAATAACCTTGATTATAAACCTGAAAACATTGTTACTTCTACAGGTGCTAAACAAAGTTTGGCAAATGCTATTTTGGCTTTGGTAGATGAAGATGATGAAGTAATAATACCTACACCTTATTGGGTTACTTATAGCGAACTAGTAAAAATTGCGCGTGGCAAAGTGGTAGAAATTCATTGCGGTTTAGAAAGTGGCTTTAAAGTAACACCTGCACAATTAGAAGCAGCTATTACACCAAAAAGTAAAGTGTTTATGTTTTCTTCACCGTGCAACCCTTCTGGTGCTGTGTATAGCAAAGCAGAATTAGCAGCATTGGCTGAGGTTTTTAGAAAATATCCTGACTTGATTATTTTATCAGATGAGATTTATGAATACATCAATTTTGGTGGTAAACACGAAAGTATTGCACAGTTTGATGACCTGAAAGATCGTATTGTGATTATCAATGGTTTAAGCAAAGGTTTTGCTATGACCGGTTGGAGATTGGGTTATATAGCTGCAAATACTACTATTGCAAAAGCTTGTGAGAAATTACAAGGTCAGTTTACAAGTGGCACGTGCTCTATTACGCAAAAAGCGGGTGTGGTTGCTTTAACAACCGATTTAAAGCCAAGTTTTGAGATGACTGAAGAATTTACCCGTAGAAGAACTAAAACTTTAGAATTGGTGAAAACGATCCCTGGCTTTAAATGCTTTGAGCCAGAAGGTGCATTTTACATTTTTCCAGATGTAAGTTCATATTATGGCAAATCAAACGGTACAGAAGTTATTAAAAATGCTGCTGATTTTAGTATGTATTTGTTAAATACTGCACACGTTTCTAGCGTTATGGGTGATGCTTTTGGTGAGCCAAAATGTGTTCGTTTTAGCTTCGCAAATAGTATGACAAATATTGAAAGAGCTTGGGCAAGAATTGCAGAAGCTTTGGCTAAATTGTACTAATTCAATTATCTATACATAAAAAATCCGTTCTGCTTTTAAACAGAACGGATTTTTCTTTTGTAAAATCCCCCAACTTTAGTTAGCGGTAATTTCTGATACAAAATTATTTTTGCTCGCTTTAGCTTTATTGATTAAAGCCAATACACGTTCTTTAACGTCATCTTGTAAGCCTTCTACTTCAGTTTCAAATAAATCTTGTAGTTCATCCAATTCATCCATTGCTTGTCCTCTTAGTTTGCGAAGCCTTTTCTTTAAATCTTCTGCGCTATTAGCGATGTTTTCTCTAGTTTCTTTACCAGATGCTGGTGCAGTTAATACACCAAGAACAGCACCAGCTACTAAACCTGCAGTAGCAGCAACAATTATTTTTTGTAAGCTCATAGTATTATGTTTTTAGTTTAACAATATTGTTCTCTAGCCAATAACCTTGCCAAAAATATTGTGTGATTACAATTTTAACATTGGTCTAAAACAAAAATCCCCCGAACAAGTCGAGGAATTTTTTATAATATAATGCTTTAAAAACTATTTTACTGAAGCAACCAAAGTTTTAAAACTTTCTGGGTTGTTCATAGCTAAATCAGCTAATACTTTACGGTTAAGATCAATACCCTTAACACTCAATTTATTGATAAATTGGCTATAAGTCATACCTTCCTCTCTTACACCTGCATTAATACGTGCAATCCATAATTGACGGTATTCTCTTTTCTTTAATTTACGACCAACATAACTGTAAGTTAAACCTTTTTCAACGATGTTTTTGGCTACGGTATATACGTTTTTACGTTTACCATAATAACCTTT
>JAYWCY010000383.1:0-2465 GCA_043780175.1 Chitinophagales bacterium | reverse complement strand
ATAGAAATTTCATAATAAGCTATTTTAAATGCTAATATAACTAATTGACAGTATTTGATGGCATTGCGCTGCAAAAAATATTTTAAAATTTAAACTTAGTGGGTTGGCAAACTTTACTTTTACACGATGTTAATTTTCAATGCAATTTTCCTCAATATTATCGATTGGTTTAAGAAATGGGATACGTATTTGTTTCTAAAAATCAATACTAAGTTCACCAATTCGTTTTTAGACTTTGTGTATCCTTGGTACAGAGATAGTATCACCTGGGTACCTTTTTATATATTTATGCTCGCCTTTATGATCATGAATTTTGGTAAAAAAACATGGCAGTGGTTATGGTTTGCAGTGTTAACTATTTTGATATCAGACCAAACAAGTAGCACTTTGGTAAAAAGTTTTTTTGCTAGGCCAAGACCTTGTAGAGACGAAATATTGCAGTTTCAAGTGCGCTTATTGTTAGATGGTTGTTCAGGTGGTTACAGCTTTACTTCGTCGCATGCTACCAATCATTTTGCTATTGCTATGTTTTTCTCACAAACCTTAAAACCGTTTATTGGCAAGTGGCACCAACTGTTTTTTGTGTGGGCTGCTACCATTGCTTATGGGCAAGTATATGTTGGTGTACATTATCCACTAGATATTATTTGTGGCGGATTATTAGGTTGTGCTATTGGCTACTTAATAGCCGTATTATTTAACAAGAATATTGGCTTGCAATTACGTTCAGAAATTTCTGCTTTATGATCAGTAAACGTTCTTCCATCATCATATTTACGCTTTGTGGTATTGCTTATTTGTTAGGTATGTTTTGCGTACCATTAATGAATATTGATGCTGCACAATACGCATCTATTAGCCGTGAAATGCTTGAGCGAAACAGTTTTTTACAGGTGTTTGATTTAGGTAAAGATTATCTAGACAAACCGCCTATGTTATTCTGGTTGTCGGCATTAAGTATGAAGATTTTTGGTAGTCATGATTGGGCTTATCGCTTACCCTCATTTCTATTTTCAGTGTTAGCCATCTACAGCACGTTTCGCTTGGCATTATTATTTTACAAAAGAGAAATTGCCATTTTAAGTGCTTTGGTTTTGGCTACTTGTCAGGCATTGTTTTTAATTAATCACGATGTAAGAACCGATACCATGTTAATGGGTTGGGTAATTTTTAGCCTTTGGCAATTGGCAGAATGGTATGCGACAAAAAGCCGGTTAAATTTCTTCCTAGCATTTTTAGCCATCGCTGGCGGCATGATGACGAAAGGCCCGATTGCATTGATGGTGCCTGTATTTGCATTTGTACCACACTTTATTTTACGAAGAGAATGGAAGCAATTATTTAGAGTAGAATACATTTTAGGCTTAGTAATTATTGCAGTAGCGTTGGTACCAATGAGTTGGGGTTTGTATCAGCAAAACGACTTGCATCCGGGTAAATTGATTAATAATATACCCATCAAATCTGGCTTAAAGTTTTATTATTGGACGCAAAGTTTTGGTCGCTTTACTGGTGAGAATTATTACCACGAAAATGGGTATTTCACTTTTTTGTTTGAGAATATGTTGTGGAGCTTTTTACCTTGGATTATCTTTTTTTTAATTGGCTTATTGTTTGATTTTGTTACGCTTGTTCAAAGCCGTTTTATACTCACATTAAAAGAAGAGTGGATAAGCACTGGCGGCTTCATCATCACCTATTGCATTTTGGCTCGCAGTCAGGCACAGCTGCCGCACTATATTTTTATAGTATTTCCTTTAGCAGCTATCATTACGGCTAAGTTTTTATACAAGTTGACATACACTGAGCAATTGATAATTTGGCGCAAAGCATTAACGGTATTGCATGTGTTTATTTTTACGGCAATATGGGTGGCTTTGGTAGTATTATTAATTTTTCCATTTATATCAATACCAAAATATGTGGGTTGTTTGGCTGCAATTGGTTTACTAGCCATGTTCTACATTTTAACCATGAAAAAAACTGGCTTTCCTAAACTATTAGAAGTTGCTTTTTTTACAATTATTGGGGTAAATATTTTTCTAAACTCAGCGTTTTACCCAACCTTATTAAAATTTCAAATAGGCAATACAGTAGCAGATGTAATTGCGAAGCAACAATTGCCAAAAGACAAGGTGTTTGTATATGGTGCTGGTAACGATTATACCTTGCATTTTTACGGTAATCATATTTTTAAGCAAATCGCAATCATTACAGCATTAGAAAGTACCGATATTATACTCACACCAAAAGATAGTGTAGCAGTTGTTACGGCTAAATTTCCTGCTAGCAAAATATTGTACAATGGTAGCAGCTACGGTGTAACACAGTTAACTTTTACATTCTTGAACCCAGCTACAAGAGAGTCGGTTTTGAATAAATATGTGATAATGCAATTACTTGGTAAATAAGTTTTCGGTCGACCGAAGAAAACAGAGATAAAGACATTACAGCAATAACGCTGC
>JAYWCY010000382.1:0-4150 GCA_043780175.1 Chitinophagales bacterium | reverse complement strand
CGTGTTACTCATAACTATTTATATAAAATTGCAACAGAATCACTGCAAAACATAAAATCATTTCATTCATTACAATCAATCAAATCACCATTTTAAAATCTTGGTTCACACAATTTCCAAAGTACAATACCAGCAGCTACGCTAATGTTTAAAGAATGTTTGGTGCCCAATTGTGGTATTTCTATACAGCCATCGCATAAAGGCAAAATATCACCATCTACCCCTTCTACTTCATTACCAAAAACAACAGCTATTTTTTCATCGGTATTTGTGGTAAATTTCTCTAATGAAATACTGCCTTCAACTTGTTCTACTGCATATACTGTATAACCACGTTGTTTTAAATCTTGCACAGCAGCAATAGTTTTTTCATAATACAACCAATCAACCGTTTCTGTTGCACCCAAAGCAGTTTTATGAATATCTCTATGTGGTGGTTGAGGTGTGTAGCCGCAAAGACAAATCGCTTCTATTAAAAACGCATCGGCAGTTCTAAACACACTGCCTACATTGTGCATACTTCTAATATTATCAAGCACTGCTACGATTTTATTTTTCTCGGCTTGTTTAAAGGCCTCTTTGCTCATTCGTCCCAAATCGTCCATGCTTAGCTTTCTCATGCCTGCAAAGATATATGCATGACCAAATGCTAGCAAGCAGGTATTTAGTTATCCAAACACAAACGGCTCTCAAAAAATTTGAGAGCTATTTGTATTATATTAATTACATGTTTGTTTAAAAATTTCCTTTAAATGTGCCTGAAAAAGTAATAGATGTACCTGAAAAGTTTTTAACGGTAGTAGTGTAAGTCCCTTCAATAACAGTGGATGAAATTGCTGTAATTGTAACTGTTCCCGGTGCAACACTTGCTGTACTAAGATAATAATCGGTGGAGGTATTGGTACCAGTAAAATACCCAGCAGCAGCTGATTGTGAACCTGTTAAATTAAGTGCATATGTACCCACTGTTTTAATATTTACAAAATACAAACCTACAAGTGCTTGAGGTGTGTATGTACCGCCGCCTACATAAATACTGTCGTAAGTAGATGTTGTTCTTCTGGTGAAAGAACTAGATGTGCCCATTAAATTAAGCGTTAAGCCACCAGCTGCAGTAAACATACCTTGTCCAGTAGGATAGGTTGTTGTACCGCTATCATCTTTTTTGCAGCTTTGTAAAAAGGCACCAAACATTACGACCACTGATAAATAGATTATTATTTTTTTCATTGTTTTTAAGTATTCGTATTTCGTGACAAATAAATATAAATGAGGTTTAATAATCTTACCTATTTATTTTCCACAGATAATATTTCACTATATGACACTTGCACATATTACAACGCTGCCTAGCAAATACTTATAAAAGTAAAATCAACAGTAAAATGATAATAATGATAGCCCCAACCGATAGATAAATACCTCCATTACTTCTTGCATCTTTACCTAAACCACGTAGTTCAGCTCTTAAAGCCTTGCGCTCTTGCCTGGAAAGGTGCGACTTATCCATATTTTTTATTTCATAAACACGCTTTTCAATCTCAGCCAGTCTTGTTGCCTTTTGTGCATCAGTATTAGCTACAGGCATGGTAGTTACAGCATTGCTAGGCAATGTAGTTGATGCATTACTAGTAAAAGCGATGATAAGTAGCACCAATGCTAAAATTGGTGCGTAAATTTTTTGTTTCATAATAAATTGTTTTATTGTTAACATTTATATAAGAACAAACCGTGCCAAGAATCATTATATCAAGTACGATATAAGTAACATATATCAACTATTTGCTTGGACAGCCAAATATAGTTGCTACACATCCAGAGTGCGACGCCTGTGGTGCACAATAGAATTACCTAAGCTGACCAACACTATCTTAATAACAAAATACGAGCATTATTTTCGAGGCACTTATATTTGTTGCTATGGCAAAAGCAGGTATAGAAACCCCATTAATGCAGCAACACAAGGTAATCAAACAGCGCTATCCTGATGCCATTTTGCTGTTTCGTGTGGGCGACTTTTACGAAACTTTTGGTGATGACGCGGTAAAAGCATCTACGGCTTTGGGCATCACACTTACCAAGCGTAATAATGGCGATGAAAATAGTAGCCAGTTGGCGGGCTTTCCTTACCATGCATTAGATACTTACTTGCACAAGTTGGTAAAAGCGGGTTATAGGGTGGCTATTTGCGACCAACTTGAAAATCCTAAAGAAGCCAAAGGCATAGTAAAACGTGGTGTGACAGAATTGGTAACGCCTGGTATTGCTACCAACGATAAATTACTTGAACACAATAGCAATAATTTTTTAGCTGCCCTACATTTTACAGATGATGTATTGGGCATTGCCTTTTTAGATATTAGTACAGGTGAATTTTTTGTAGCGGAAGGCAATGCGGAATATATGGATAAATTGCTGCAAAGCTTAAAGCCTGCGGAGGTAATTTTTCAGCGTAGCTGCCAGAAGCAGTTTAAAGAGCTGTTTGGTACTAAGTTTTACACCTACACCATGGAAAGCTGGTTGTTTGAAGAAGCCTTTGCAACTGAAAGTTTACTCAAACATTTTCAAACACATTCTTTAAAAGGTTATGGTGTTGAAAATATGCACAGTGGTATTGTAGCCGCTGGTGCCATATTGTACTATTTAAAAGAAACTGAGCATCCAAATCTGCAACATATTACCGCTATACAGCGGATGGAAAAGGAAGATTATTTGTGGATGGATAAGTTTACCATTCGAAATCTAGAGTTATTGTCTACTGGTTTAAATGGCGGCAATAGTTTGCTAAAAACGATTGACAATACTGTAAGCCCAATGGGTGCAAGAATGCTGAAACGCTGGACAGTGTTACCTTTAAAAGATATTACTAAAATCAATGAACGTTTAGATGCGGTTGCATTTTTTATTTTGCAAACAGATTTGCGTAAGCAACTAGCCATTGCTATTAAAACTTGTGGTGATATAGAACGCCTGGTAAGTAAATTGCCATTGAAGAAAATTAACCCAAGAGAAGTATTACAATTGGCAAAAGGCTTGCAGCAGGTAGACCAGATAAAACTACAACTTAGCCAAAGCAATAATGATTATCTAAAACGATTAGCTGACGCCTTAAATCCTTGTTATTTTATTGTAGAAAAAATTGTTAGTGAAATTACTGAGGCACCCCCAATTGCAATAAACAAAGGCAGTGTCATTAAAACTGGTATAAATGCTGATTTGGATGACTTACGCAACATTGCTTCTGGCGGTAAAGAATATTTAATTGGCATACAACAGCGAGAAGCCGAAGCCACGGGTATTTCGTCGCTAAAAATTAGTTTTAACAATGTATTTGGCTATTATTTAGAAGTGACCAATTTACACAAAAGCAAAGTGCCTGATAGTTGGTTTCGTAAGCAAACATTGGCTAATGCCGAGCGTTATATTACCCCTGAACTGAAAGAATACGAAGAGAAAATTACCGGTGCAGAAGATAAAATATTAACCATAGAAATTTCGCTGTATGACAAGCTATTACTGGCTTTGCAAGATTATATTGCACCAATACAAGTGAATGGTAATATTCTGGCTATTGTAGATTGCTTACTATGTTTTGCAGAAAATGCATTGCAATTCAACTATAAAAAACCGCAGTTACACAATGGCTTAGAATTGGTGTTGCAGGAGAGTCGCCACCCTGTTATTGAACGTAATCTGCAAACTGGCGAAACCTATATTGCCAACGATATTTATTTGCATCCAGAAGCGCAGCAAATTATTATTTTGACTGGTCCAAACATGAGTGGTAAAAGTGCCATTTTACGCCAAACTGCTTTAATTACACTAATGGCACATATGGGCAGTTTTGTGCCTGCAGATGTGGCCAAAATACCATTAACCGATAAGATATTTACACGTGTAGGCGCTAGTGACAACCTGAGTGGTGGTGAAAGTACCTTTATGGTTGAGATGAATGAAACTGCCAGTATTATTAATAATATTTCTGAAAGAAGCCTGATTTTGTTGGATGAAATTGGTCGTGGTACATCTACATACGATGGTATTTCTATTGCATGGAGTATTGTTGAGTTTTTGCAAAGCTCGCCTGCTGCCCCTAAAACCTTATTTGCCACGCACTACCACGAACTGAACGAGCTTGAAGAAAAACTAC
>JAYWCY010000381.1:0-10861 GCA_043780175.1 Chitinophagales bacterium | reverse complement strand
CCTTTGCTGAACGTGTGATGGACCTAGCGATAAGTACTGCTATGAAAGGACAGAAGATTTAGTCAATTGTTGCTTTAATTTCAGGGTAGGTTCTTCAATACATTTCCAAGATAAAAAAGCGAGTGGTATTGTTATAAGAAGAGTTAAAACAATATTCAATTGTGGTGACATTTGGTATTGAAATAGTTGAAAAAGTACTTGTTGTACAATAAAAGCGTAGATGTAAACACCATAAGAGATATCATTTTTTAAAACAAATACAAAACGTTTTTGTAAACAAAGCCAGATCGCAACGCAAGAAATACCTATTCTGATAGTTATAGCAGTATCAATACAAACATTTAATAATATTTGTATTATACCAAACGCTAAAAATGCTAAACCAAATGCTAACAAATGCGTTGTTTTTAAAGATTGGTAATAAATATTACGGCCTAGTACAAAGGCAAATATTAAGGAGACGATTTTGTAACTGTATCCTCTGCCTAATATATTCGCATGCATGACAATGACTGCAAGAACACCTATCATTACTATTAAGAGTACTCGTTTGGTTAAAAGGGTATTATTTTTGAAAAAGTAGACAAACGAAAGTCCGATATAGAGTTTTAATTCTAGACCTATTGACCATAACGAGGCATTAACGCTGTTTATGATATAGTGCTTATTGTTAAAAAGACCTGGCAAAAAGTATTGAACTCTAAAAGCACTAATGGTTGTTAGATAATACCAGGTTTTAATATTATTAAAATATTCAACAGTGCTTAAGTTGCTAAATATTGGACCAATTACAAAAATAGTAAGCAACACAGCTACTAAAAGCGCAGGATAAATTCTCAGTATTCTTCTTGCAAAAAAACTAAAAATATTGACGGTATTTTGAAGACTTTTACTAATTAAATAGCCACTAATAGTAAAAAATATAATCAATCCTATGTCAGAGAAAACTAGATATTCCTTTGTCAACCTTCTAAGCGGCTCTAATGTTGCGTAACCCGTAATATCAAAGCTGTGTGAAACAACGACACATATAGCTGCAAATAGCCTTAGCACAGTAAAATTATTGGGGTATTCAAACGACGATTTGGTATCGGCTTGCATTAGTCTTCCGCATTAGTTTTAACCAATATTTTATCAATACGGTGATTATCCATATCTACAATTTCAAAGTCAAAGCCACGCCAGCTAAGGGTATCACCTGTTTTTGGTATTTCTTTTAATTGGTCTAGTATAAAGCCTGCTAGGGTGTCAAATTCTTGATCGCCTTCATCAAGCCAGTCTGTTTTATCAAAGTTTTTTAAGAAATCATAAAATGGTATTTGTGCATCAATCAGGTAGCTACCATCTGCGCGTTCCGTCATTTCATATGCTTCTTCGTCGGGCTGGCTCATATCGCCTACAATGGCTTCTAAAATATCGTTTAGCGTTATTAAGCCTTCAATACTGCCATACTCATTTACTATAAAACAATGGTGAATTTTAGTGGCTTTAAATTTTTCTAAAACTTGATAAGCCGTGTTATTTTCAGGTACGTACATTGGTTGCTTAATAATGCTACCAATTTTTACTGCCTCGTTAGCCGTAAACAATTCTTTAATAGATACAAAGCCTTTTATTCTGTCAATACTACCATCACACACCGGGTAAATACTATGCATACCTTCTTGCAAGGTTTGCTTTATTTCCCCTACGGTTTTATTTGCTTCTAACCATACGATATCTTTTCTATGTGTCATTAAACTGGTAATATTTCTATCACTTAAATGAAAGACCCGTTCTATAATTCGTTGCTCTGCTTCTTCAATAGTGCCTTGTTCTGTACCTTCAATAATAATGGCTTTGATTTCTTCTTCGGTTACAGAATTGTCATTGCGTTTTATGCCGAATAATCGCACTAAAAAATTACTAGAAATACTTAATAACCATATAAATGGAAAGGTAACGGTGGACAGTATTTTCATAGGCTGCGCCACAAATTTGGCAATAGCCTCTGGGTTACTCATCCCAATTCTTTTTGGTACTAACTCACCTAAAACGAGCGACACATAAGTAATAATAATTAGCATTAAAATCTTAGATAGTGTTTCTATATAGGGTCTTATAATGACGATATGTTGTAGCCAATCGGCAATATGGTGTTTAATGCCTTCCTCGGCATAAATACCTAATAAAATGCTTATTAATGTAATGCCTAGCTGTACAGTAGATATAAACGTATCTGGATGATTAGACAATTCAAGTGCAGCTCTTGCTTTTTTGTCGCCTTTATTTGCCTGTCCTTCAAGTCTGGCTTTTCTTGCAGAAATTAAAGAAATTTCTGCCATTGCAAATAGACCATTTAAAATTACTAAACCCAGAATAATAAAAAATTCGTTCATTTATTTGTCAGATTAAACAATATTACGTCATCTACAGTACTTATTTAAAATGGGTACTTCTATTTTTTGACGACAATATCTATAGTAACAAATCTAATGTTTATGCACATATTCAACTCATTATTTCTTTTACCTACCATCAATTACTTCTTATTTAGTAGATAACTTAAGTTGACTTTTACTAAACTTGTATTTCAAAAGATTAAAGCTTATTATGAATAAAATTCCCTATTTCTTATTTTTAATTCTTTCAACCAATTTATTTGCGCAACATCAGCCTCAGCAAGGTATTTGGCGTGCTAATTTATTTAGAAAAGATAGTAATGTAATTGTATTTAGTTTTCAATGGCAACAAGTAAATAATAAGCCTTTTTTGTACATAATTAATGGTGCTGAACGATTAAAAGTTGATAAGATTACAATCACTAATGACGATTCTATCATTATACAAATGCCAGTATTTGAATCGCAATTTAGAGCCAAACTAATTGGCACAACTAAGCTTGAAGGTATTTGGATAAAAAGTGGTGCAAAGCAAAATCAAATAATGCCATTTACAGCAGTTGCTAATGTCGCTAATAAATTTGGGGTTACTACAAAACCAAACGCAAATATTTCTGGTAAATGGGCGATGCGCTTTGGCACAAATAACAACCCAGCCATTGGCGTTTTTCAGCAAAAAGGTGCTCAATTAAGTGGTTCAATTGTTACGCCTACAGGTGATTATAGATTTTTAAGCGGTGTTGTAAACGGTGATACTATGCATTTATCAACCTTTGATGGGGGTCATGCTTTTTCTTTTTTTGCGGGTATTAGTAAAGGTCAAACCATTACAGATGGAATTTTTTATTCTGGTGCAACTAGCAAGGAAATATTCAGTGCAGAAAAAAATGATACTGCTACTTTGCCAAATTTAGCAGCGATGTATGTAAAAGATGACGCTGATAATAAGCTGAATTTTACCTTCAAAGGCTTGGATGAAAAGCTAGTCTCACTAACTGATGTACGTTTTAAAAACAAAGTAGTAATTGTGCAGTTGTTTGGCTCGTGGTGCCCAAATTGTATGGATGAAACAGCATTTTTAACTGATTTCTACAATAAAAATAAGCAACGAGGTATTGAGGTTATTGGCTTGGCTTACGAGCTAACTGACAATTTTGAACGTAGTAAAAACAGCATCCTTAAGTTTAAAGAAAGGTTTAATGTGGCATATCCATTATTAATTACTGGTGTAACTGTAAGTGATGAAAAACGCACTGAAAAAACACTACCACAATTAACACCAATCAAGGTATTTCCATCAACCATCATTATAGACAAGCAGGGTAGAGTACATAGTATTGATACTGGCTTTTTTGGCCCAGGTACTGGTAAATATTACGAAAATTTTAAAACAGAGTTCAATAAAATCATTGACGGGTTGGTTAAGGAATAATTATTTTAATAAGCTAAGTGGTATACATAAAAAAATCCCGAAATTTCGGGACTTTTTTATGTATTAATTTGAATTTATTTACTCTTTCCTGCAATTACTTCACCATCAATTTTTAGAACTGTAGGTTCTGCAACATTGGCAAATTTTACAGTTACGTCTTTTACAAAACTACCCATATTGGCAGCATTATAAGTCACTTTTATCTTTTCAGTTTTACCTTTTGCAATAGGTAATTTGGTGTATTCTGGTGTAGTGCAGCCACAACCTGCACTAGCTGTTTCTATTACCAGAGGTTTGCTACCTGTATTGGTAAATGAAAATTCGTAACTAACAGGTTTGTTCTGTACAATTTTACCAAAAGTGTGTGTTATTGTCGCAAATTTTACACTTGACTGCGCAAAAGCGCCAATGCTTATAAATAACGCTATAGTAAATACTAATTGCTTCATAATTGTATATCTTTTTTATGGTTTCATTACTTGTGTGCCAGTATTTGCAGGTGCTGGTGTTGCAGGTACTTGGTAAGCATCTCCTTTAAAAGTAACTTGTTTGCTTAAATCATCGCTAAAAAAAAGTGTAGCATACTTGCTAAAATTACCAACTACATTACCGCTAAAACCTAAGGTTACTTTAATAGTTTCGCCTGGTGCAAAGGTTTTATCTTTTTCGTATTCAGGAGTTGTGCAACCACAACCAACTTGTACATTTTTCAATGTTACTTTCTCGTTACTAATATTCTTAATTGTTAATTCATACTTAGTGGGTTTACCAGAAGGGATTTTACCAAAATCATAAGCATCATTAGTAAATTGAAGTGTTTTATTAACATCTTTTGCTACAGTGGCAGGTGCAGTAACTGTAGATGGGGTAACTGTAGCTGTTGATTGCGCTTGAGTAAAACCAATAGCTAAAACTGCTATTATTAATGAAAGGGACTTTTTCATAAACTGAAATTTGTTTTTTATTGCGTAAAGATATTTAATAACGATGTTAATTTAGCCAATATTATACCAAAAAATTTAAAGAAATGTTAAGTTGGCTTTTTAAAATGACACATCATTTTATCAATTAATTACAATGTTTCTTTGTATTGTAAATTTTAATAGTACCAAAAACCGAATCTTCACTATTTCAGTTTTTTATTTATCTTTCCACACTGGTTTTAATTCGTGCTTGTTTGTGTAAAGATTAAATTATTTTTGAGGTATGGAACAAAGTGTAAACATGGCTTATAAAGATGATATGCTATCTTATGATGGCTTCAGAAATGAGGTGTTGAACGATTATCGCTTGGCTTTATTAAGCAGAGAAGCAAGTTTGCTTGGTCGTCGTGAAGTGCTTACTGGCAAAGCAAAGTTTGGCATTTTTGGCGACGGTAAAGAGTTGGCACAAGTAGCCATGGCTAAGTTTTTTAAAGCTGGTGATTTTAGAGCAGGCTATTACCGCGATCAAACCTTCATGTTTGCAAGTGGCTTGGCAAGTGTAGAACAATTTTTCTCTCAATTATATTCAGATCCAGATGTAAAAAACGATCCATTTAGTGCTGGTAGGCAAATGGTATCGCATTTTGCCACAAAAAATGTTGATGAAAATGGTAATTGGCTAGATCTTGCTAATCGTAAAAATATTAGTAGCGATATGGCGCCAACGGCTTCGCAAATGCCACGTGCTTTGGGTTTAGCTTTTGCATCTAAATGTTTTAGAAATTCGCCACATTTACAGCGTTATGATAATTTGAGCCATAATGGTAATGAAGTGTGTTTTTGTACAATAGGTGATGCGAGCACAAGCGAAGGTCATTTTTGGGAAGCCGTAAACGCTGCTGGTGTGTTACAAGTGCCTTTAGCCATTTTTGTATGGGATGATGGTTACGGTATATCAGTACCAAAATCTCAACAAACGACTAAAGGATCAATTTCTACAGCTTTAAAAGGGTTTCAAAAAATTGATGGTACTAATGGGTTAAACATTTATAAGGTAAAAGCTTGGGATTATGCAGGCCTATGCGAAGTATTTGAAGAGGGAATTGCAAAAACGCGTGAAACACATGTACCCTGTGTGTTTCATGTAGAAGATGTCACTCAACCACAAGGGCATAGTACTAGTGGTAGCCACGAACGATACAAAACACCAGATCGCTTGCAATGGGAGCGAGAATGGGATTGTATCAAAAAAATGAAAGAATGGGCTATTGAAAATGGTATTGCCAGTGAAGAAGAATTAAATATAATAGCACATGAGGCTAAGGTATCTGTAAGAGAAAGTAAAGTTGCTGCTTGGAACAAATATTTGTCGCCTATTAAGGAGCAGGTTGCTAATGTGGCAGATTTGGTAAAAGGTATGATTGTAAATGATATGGAAGTTTACAATTACTTACAGCAATTGGTACATAATCTTCAAAACAACCCCGAGCATTTACGCAAAGATGTTATGAAGACTTTGGTACTTGCCATGGATGTTGCACCCAATAGCCCCAATTTGTCAGAAATAAAATCTTATTACAATAAATTATTATTCGTAAATAAAAAGCTATATAATACTTACTTATATAATGAAGGCATTAGAAGTGCACTAAAGGTTACAGAAAATAAACCCCTTACAGCATTTGATGCACCATCTGTAAATGGATACGAAATATTAAATAAATATTTCGACACATTATTCACTCACAACCCTTTTGTGTTTGCTTTTGGTGAAGATGTTGGAATGATTGGTGATGTAAATCAAGGTTTTGCCGGCTTGCAAGCAAAGCATGGTGAGAACCGAATTTTTGATACCGGCATTCGAGAATTAACCATCATGGGGCAGGCTATTGGTATGGCATTGCGTGGGTTACGTCCTATTGCAGAAATTCAGTATTTAGACTATTTGGTTTATGGTTTACAGCCACTAACAGACGATGTAGCTACCTTACATTTTAGAACAGTCGGTCAGCAAAGTTGCCCAGTAATCATTCGTACCCGTGGCCACCGGTTAGAGGGTATCTGGCATAGTGGCAGTCCAATGGGTATGATTATTAATGCGTTACGCGGTATGTATGTATGTGTACCTCGCAATATGGTTCAAGCTGTAGGTATGTATAACACATTACTAAAAAGTAACGATCCTGCAATTGTAATTGAATGCTTAAATGGCTATCGCTTGAAAGAGAAAATGCCATCTAATTTACTTGATATTACTGTACCACTTGGAGTGCCAGAAATTATAAATGAAGGGGATGATATAACTATCGTATCATATGGGTCTACGTTAAGGATTATTGAAGAAGCGGCTTTACGTTTAGAAAATGAAGGTATTAGTTGCGAGATTATAGATGTACAAACCTTATTGCCATTTGACATAAACCATTTGATTTTAAAATCGCTTAAAAAAACCAACCGAATTGTATTTATTGATGAAGATGTGCCAGGTGGTGCAGCTGGTTATATGTACAATAAAGTAATGGAAGAGCAAGGCGGTTATCAATGGCTTGATGTGGCTGCAAGAACCATTACTGGTACAGATCATAGACCTGGTTATGGTAGCGATGGTGACTATTTTAGCAAGCCAAATACTGAAATAATTGTCGCAACTATTAGAGAGATGATTAATGAGTAGCGCTTCGTTTAACTACCACTAATAAGTTTTATTACATCTTCAATTTTATCGTTAATGATGGGTAATTGTGTGGTGTCATCAAACACTGCGTAATACCCATCATTTCTCGATATACGTTTAATAAAATTGATATTAGCTAAGTAACTTCTGTGTATTCTTACAAAAGATGGGTTATTTTCAAATACCGTCTCAAAATATTTCAAGTTTTTACTCATCGTATAAGAGATGTTATTGTTGAGAAATATTTTGGTGTAGCTACCTTCAGCTTTTATGTAAACGATATCGCTAATGTTTAAAATTTCAAAACCAGCCTGTACCGGAATCACAATTTTTTTAATATTTGGTGTTTGTAAGTTCTGAGTTAAAACACTAATATTTTCGGATGATTTGTTAAAAACTTGCTCCTTATATTTATTAATTGCTTGTTTTAATTTATCTGGTTGGATAGGTTTTAAAACATAATCTATAGCGCTCATTTCAAATGCTTGAATAGCGTGTTGGTTAGATGCAGTTGTAAAAATTATTTTAAAATTAATATCTTCTGCATCAAAAAAATCTAATAGCTGTAAACCGCTATAAACTGGCAATTCTACATCTAAAAATACTAACTCTGGGTCGTTTTTTTTAATACTTTTTACACCAGATGGCAAGTCGTAACATCTATCAACTATTTCAATATTTATATCAATTTCTAGCAGCATTTGTTGCAATAAATGTGATGCTATTTTTTCGTCTTCTACAATGATTACTTTCATGTGTTTGGTCTGAAAAGTTAGTTATTATTGATTGGTATTAAAATGGTAACTGATGTGCCAACGGCGTTTTGCTTTGCATCGTTTTTGTCAATAATACTTATTTCTATTTTTCTTGTCAATGTTTGATTGAGCAAGCTTGTACGTTTTTCTATCGCTGAAATGGCAAAACTTTCATGCTTTCGTCGCTGAGTATTTAGCTGTTGGCTCATTTCTCTGCCAATGCCATTATCATCAATTAATATCTCTAAATAATTGTCTTTAATAGATTTTTTGAAATATATTGATAAATTTTTACTGCCTTTTTTGTGGAATAGGCCATGTACTATCGCATTTTCTATATATGGTTGAATAAGCATTGGTGGAAGCATAATATTGCCTCTATCTAGTGTTGGGGCAACGTCGAATGTAATATTCAGTTCATCTTCAAAGCGCATTTTTTCAAGCTCTAAATACAGGTTTAGATGATTAATTTCTTCGCTTAATGTAATTTCTTGGGCATTGCTATTATTTAAAATATCTCTCACTAACTCACTAAATTTACCAATATATCTAGTTGAGCTCAGCTTATCATTTTTGTATATTAATCCTTGTATTGTATTTAAGGTATTAAATATAAAATGTGGGTTCATTTGTGCAACAATAGTAGACAGTTGACTTTTGCGTAATTCACTTGTTAAAGCTAGTTTTTCAACAATTTCTTTGTTTTTTTGATCAATTCTTTTAAGCTGTAGTTTAAAAATAAGTATAGTAATTAAAAATAGTATAAAAAATGCGAGGCTAATAAACCACCATTGCTGCCACCAAGGTTTTAAAATTCTAAACTGAAAATTAATGGGTTTGCCCTTACTATTTTGAAAGTTAACAGCATAAGCCTCAAATGTATAATCACCAGGCTTTAAGGCAGCAAAGGCAATGTTACTTTCGTTAGTAGTTGTTTGCAGCCAACTCGTATCATTATTACCTTTAATGCGATAATTGAAATAGGTATATTCTGGATATGTAAATGATGGCGATATTACTTTAAACTGAATATTGTTTTTTGAATAGGGTAGTTCTAAAGGTTTATTAACTGGAAAAATAGAGGTATCGCTAGTTACAGACATTATGTAATTTAATGGTGTAATGGTATTATTTAAACTACTTACTTTTAACTTATAGAGTGCTTTATTTGAGCTTAAATACAGCAAACTATCTTCTTGCCACAAGTCATAAATGACACCTGATTTCTCTGTTGGTAAAGCAATTGTTTTAATAATTTTTTCAGAATTAATATCTATTATTTGTATGTTTTTCTGTTCTATTACAAATAATTGTTGATTTATTAATTTCAATTTTAGAACCTTGTTGGATAATAATCCGTCTGTAATTGTTTTTTGTCTAATCCCACTTTTATCAATAATAAAAAGCCCATTATTAAAAGTGGTAACAAAGGTTTTATTGCTAGTAGATAAAAGCGAAGAGGCAGTAATTACTTCATTTTTATAAAGGATTGGTATAAAAGTTGAGTCTTTAAGTGTGTGTAAACCATCGCTGAAAGCTGCTAATACATTTTGTGACGAAGGATTAATCGTTACATCATAGCAGCGCTTAGATCTTAACGTTTGAGCATTTAGTAATAGTTTGGTTAATTCTTTGGTCGTTATATTTTCATCTGCGAGTTTTATAAGTGTCAATGAGTTTGTATTGGCAAGTAATAATGACTTATTGAAACGAAAAATATTTTTAATCGATAATTGATAGTCTAAAAGATTGTAAAGCTTTTTTTCATTTATCCTATATAGGAATATTCCAACCGATGCACTTACCAGTATTTTGTCTTTGCCTAGCCAATGTAATGTTTCAATTGATCCAGTAAATAACGGTAGTGTAATAAAACTAAAAATTTTTGAAGTTCGGTTTTTAGCTAATAAAATACCTTCTTGACTACCATATATATATGAGTTATGAATTTCTAAAAAACGTCTAATTGTAATGCCTATACCAAGTTTTGTTATTTTAGAGTCGTCTGTCCAAAATGTGTTTTTAGCACTTTTCATTAAGCCCTTATCTAGACTACTAAATAATGTGTCGCCTTCTTGATTAATAATAGCATCTGTAATATTTCTATTTTTAATTGTATATTTAGTTTTATTTAAGTAGCTTGTTTTTTTTGTATTTATCAAGATATAATTCCCTAAATTAGTAATAGTATTTACAAAATTTTTTTCGTGAATAATTTCAAGCAGCGATACTGTATCTTCCACAATTTTAAATTTAAAAATATCATGTTGTAAGACTCTTGCATAAATGGTATCGTTTGTATTTAAGGGTTGAAGTTGTAAGTTCTCTTTATTTAAATAAAAAGAGTTGATTTTATCACTTTTAAATTTTAATTTTTCTAGTTTTAAACCACCTTTATAAAAGAAAAAATCAATACCATTATATATCAATGCTTTCTTCCTAAAAATTGCAATAGAATTCGTTTTATTTTTTATTTTTTTTATTTCTATGTATTTATATGAGAATGTGCTTGTATTTAAAACAAATAATCCTTTTTGTGATGTAACCAATAGCTCGTCACCTAAAATTACCATACGGGGATAAAAAGCTTCTTCTTTGTACTTATAGGCATCTAATAAATACATTTGTTCATTTTCGATATAAAAAACTTGTCCATTGAAATTGTGACACCAAATTCTGCCTTGTTTATCTTCTAA